>CAYMRW010000115.1:0-7102 GCA_964392825.1 uncultured Rhodobacterales bacterium | reverse complement strand
TGAGCTGGAAGTCGGCGCTCGTTCCTCGGCGCGCGATGGTGCGGGCATGCTCGATCTCGGTCGAGCAGCCCAGCATTTCGGCATAGGGCCGCAGGATTTCAACCAGCTCGTCCATCAGTTCGGCGAAGGGGACCGTTTTGCGCTTGCCAAAATCGGCAAGCTCCGCCTCGACGCCATAGCGCTGCGCACGCCACTTGTTCTCCTGGATCAGGAGCCGGCGGTACTGGCGCCAACGCTGGTTTTTGGAGCGCAGATCGCAGAGCATGGCCAGGATGGACTGGTAGAGCGCCGCGATCGTCATGCAGTCCTCGACCCAGGTGCAGATGTCGCAGATCCGCAGCTCCAGCGTCGGGTTGCGGTGACTGGGCCTGAGGTCCCACCAGATCTTCGTCGGGTCGGTCACCATGCCGGTGGCGGCGAGGTCGTCCGTCAGCTCCTCCCAGTCGTGCCAGCTGTCGAAAACCTCGGGCAGGCCGGAACGCGGCAGGTCGCCGATGATGATCGGCCGGAATGCCTTGAGGCCGGTGTCGCTTCCCTCCCAGAACGGCGACGAGGTGCTGAGCGCCAGAAGGTGCGGCATGAAATACGTGACCTGGCTCATCAGGTCGACACGCAGGTCCTTGTCGAGGATGCCCGCATGGACGTGCATCCCGCAGATCGCCATGCGCCGGGCCAGACTCTGATGCTCGGCGCCGAGGATGCGATATCGCTCCATGTCCACCGGTTCCTGGTCGCGCCACATCGCCCAGGGATGCGTGGACGACGCGATGAGGCGCATGCCGTGGTCGGCGGCGGCGGCGGCGATGGTGCGGCGCAGCGCCATGACCTCGGTGCGCGCATCGGCCACGGTGCGGCAGACGCCGGTGCCGATCTCGACCTGGCTGCGCAGGAACTCGTGCATCACCTTGTCGCCGAGGATCTCCTTGCAGCGCTCCATGAAGCCGGGCGGCGGCCGGACCGCGAGCGACCGGCTTTCGGCGTCGACGAGCAGGTATTCCTCCTCGATGCCGATCGTGATCGGTTCCTCGGCTGCGCTCATGGTGTCCCCCGCCCCTGGCCGTTTCGCGCCACGTTGGCAGAGGTGTTTGTCGGGGGGAAGTCGCCTCGTCGTCCCGAGGTCTTTAGGTCAGACGCGCCTTCACCTTCGGCCCCACCTCCGCGAAGTCGAGCCGCCCCGGGTGCCTCGCCTTCAGATCGGCCATGACGCGTCCCATGTCGCGCACCGACGTGGCGCCGGTGCGAGTGATGGCGGCGTCGATCGCGGCCTCCGTCTCCGCCGCGTCGAGCCGGCGCGGCAGGAAGTCCTCGATGGTCGCGATCTCCTCGCGCTCTCGCTCCGCCAGTTCGAGGCGTCCACCCTCCTCGTAGGCGCGGACGCTGTCGTGGCGCTGCTTGATCATCTTGGCGAGGATCTCCGTGACCGCCGCGTCGCCGACGCCCGCGGCGTCGTCGTCGCCGGCACCGCGGGCGGCGATGTCGCGGTCCTTGATCGCGGCATTGATCAGACGCAGCGTCGACAGCCGCTCGGGCTCGCGGTCGCGCATCGCCTGCTTCAGGGCGTCGTTGATGCGGTCCCTGAGTGACATGGAGAACCTCGCAGAAGAGTTCCGGCCGGAGATACTAGGTCGCCCGCCGCCGGCGCACAATGGGAGCTATGCCGCCTAACCCGGTGACCTCGCGTAGCTTTTTGAAATTGCACCCGGATCTTGACCGCGCGGCGCGGCGTCCCTAGCTTGCGCCCGCTTCCAAGATCGCACCGCGAGTAACCCCGCACGATGACGGACCGCCCGACCGCCTGCCTCGCCCTCGCCGACGGGACCGTGTTCTTCGGGCAGGGCTTCGGCGCCACCGGCGAGGTGACGGCGGAGCTCTGCTTCAACACCGCGATGACGGGATATCAGGAGATCATGACCGACCCGTCCTACGCGGCGCAGGTCGTCACCTTCACGTTCCCGCATATCGGCAACACCGGGGTCACGCCCGAGGACGAGGAGGCGATGGAGCCTGCCGCCGCCGGCATCGTCGTCCGTTGGGATCCGTCCGAGCCCTCGAACTGGCGCGCTGCGGGGCCGCTGAAGGACTGGATGGTGCGCCGCGGCCGCATCGGCATCGGCGGGGTCGATACGCGGCGCCTGACGCGGGCGATCCGCCACCAGGGCGCGCCGCACGTGGCGTTGGCGCACGACCCTGATGGCCGGTTCGACATCGCGGCCCTGGTCGCGCGCGCCCGGTCGTTCCCGGGGCTCGTGGGACGCGATCTCGCTCAGGACGTGACCTGCGCGCAGTCCTACCGCTGGGACGAGATGAAGTGGGCGTGGTCCGCGGGTCATGCCCGGCGGCAGGGAACCGGTCCCCGCGTTGTCGCCGTGGACTACGGCGCCAAACGCAACATCCTGCGATCGCTCGCTTCGGTCGGCTGCGATGTCCTCGTCATGCCCGCCGACGCGACGGCGGACGACGTGCTGGCGCAGTCGCCCCGGGGCCTGTTCCTGACGAACGGGCCAGGCGACCCGGCGGCCACGGGCGCCTACGCCGTACCGATGATCCGCGAGGTCATGGAACGGACGGACCTGCCCATCATGGGCGTCTGCCTCGGCCACCAGATGCTGGCGCTGGCGCTCGGCGCGCGCACCGTCAAGATGAATCACGGTCACCACGGCGCCAACCATCCGGTGAAGGACACCGAAACCGGCCGCGTCGAGATCACGTCGATGAACCACGGCTTCACCGTCGACAGCCAGACGCTGCCGGCTGGCGTGATCGAGACGCACATCTCTCTCTTCGACGGCTCGAACTGCGGCATCCGCATGGCCGACCGCCCGGTGTTCTCGGTGCAGTACCACCCCGAGGCGAGCCCCGGTCCGATGGACAGCGCCTACCTGTTCGATCGGTTCGCCGCCGCGATCGGTAACGCCGGGTAAGGATTTCCTCGGCTTAACCGTGGATTAGCGTTAATCTTGAATTAATCGGCTGGGTCGACAAAGGGAACGCTCTTTGTGTCGGTACCCGGTCAGATGTCCACGGTCAGTCAGCTCAAGCTCGTCCAGCGCCGCGTCGCCCAACCCCGGCCTGCGGCTCCCTCGGGCACCGATCTGGGCGACGCCCTGCTGGCCCGGGGGCACCTCTCGGCCGGCGATCTCTCCCGCGCCCGGGCCCGCAGTTCCGGCCAGGCGGTCACGCTCGAGGAGGTGCTGCGCCTTCACGGGACGGTGCCCGAGACCGTCCTCGGCGAGACCCAGGCGCTGCTTCACAGGGCGCGGTTTTTCGCAGCCGAGGAACTCTCTGCCGATGTCCGCCTGATCGACGCGCTCGGCCCGGGCTTCTGTCTGCGGCGGAAGGTCCTGCCGGTGTTCCGCGCGGGGGCCGAGACCGTCGTCGTCACCGCGGCGCCCGACGCCTTCGCCGCGTTGCGCGACGAGCTGACCGCGGCGCTCGGGCCGGTGCGCATGGCCATCGCCGCCCCGTCGGCGATCGAGGCGGCGCTGCTCCGGCTGCGGCAGCGATCGCTCGCCCGCATGGCCGAGAGCCGGGTTCCGGCGGTGATGAGCAGCCGCGGGCGCATGGCGTTCCTGGTCGCGCGCGGCCTGGTCGTCGCGAGCCTCGTGGCGCTGTCGATCGGCTTGCTGGCGCCTGCCGTCCTCTTCACCGCCGCCGTGGCGTGGGCCGTCCTGACCCTCGTCGCGACGGCGGGGCTCAAGGTGACCGCGGCCATCGCGGCGCTGCGGGATCGCCGCTCCCCGGAAGACGACCCGGCGGTCACCCCGCTCGCCCGGTCGCCGGTGGTCTCGATCCTCGTTCCCCTCTTCCGCGAGCGCGAGATTGCGGGCCGGCTGGTCGCGCGCCTGGGCCGCATCGACTATCCGTCCGAACTCCTCGACATCCTCCTCGTCGTCGAGGAAAGCGACACGATCACGCAGGAGACGATCGCGCGCACGCGCCTGCCGAGTTCCATGCGGCAGATCGTCGTGCCGCGCGGCGGGGTTCAGACCAAGCCGCGCGCACTGAACTATGCGCTCGACTTCTGCCGCGGCAGCATCGTCGGCGTCTACGACGCGGAGGATCGGCCCGCCCCCCAGCAGATCCGCGACGTGGTCGCGGCATTCGCGACGCGCCCGCCCGAGGTGGCCTGCCTGCAGGGCATCCTCGACTACTACAACGCTCGCCAGAACTGGTTTTCGCGCTGCTTCACGGTCGAATACGCCACCTGGTTCCGCCTGGTCCTGCGCGGCTTCGCCCGGCTCGGCCTTGTTGTCCCCCTTGGCGGCACGACGCTGTTCTTCCGCCGCGAGGCGCTCGAGCGGCTCGGCGGCTGGGACGCGCACAACGTCACCGAGGACGCCGATCTCGGCGTGCGGCTGGTCCGCCATGGCTACCGCGCCGACCTGATCGAGACGGTGACCGAGGAGGAGGCGAACTGCCGCGCCTGGCCGTGGGTCCGGCAGCGGTCGCGCTGGCTCAAGGGCTACGCGATGACCTACGCGGTCCACATGCGCGATCCCGCGCAGCTTTGGCGCGATCTTGGTCCGCGACGGTTCCTCGGAGTGCAGATCACCTTCCTCGGCACGCTGTCGCAGTTCGCGCTGGCACCGGTACTCTGGTCGTTCTGGCTTCTGTTCCTCGGCCTGCCGCATCCGTTCGCCGAGGCGCCGGCCGCTCTGGTCTGGACGCTTGTCGCCCTGTTTCTGGCCTCCGAGCTTGCCAACATCGCCATCGGCGCCGTCGCTGTGGCGCGCCCGTCGCACCGCTGGCTGATCCCCTGGGTGCCGACGCTGCACCTCTATCACATGCTGGGCGCGATCGCGGCTTGGAAGGGGCTGGCGGAGCTCGTGTTCCGGCCCTTCTTCTGGGACAAAACCGAGCATGGCTTCGGCCTCCCCGACAAGCCCGTCGTCGCCGTGCGCCGGACGCCGCCGCCGCCACGCATGACCGGGTCGACCGCCGAGGAGCGGTTCCGCGTCGCCGGCTGACGGCGCCGCGCGGCTGGACGGCCGGCGGTGGTGGGCTTAAGCCCCGCCCCATGCATGGCTTCGCGCACGTCCGCACCTGGATCTTCGATCTCGACAACACGCTCTATCCGCCGAGCGCGCGCCTTTTCGACCAGATCCAGGTGCGCATGACCGATTGGGTCATGACGGCTCTCGGCCTCGACCGGACCGAGGCCGACGCGCTCCGGCGGCACTACTGGCAGCGCTACGGCACGACCCTCGCCGGGCTCATGCACGAGCACGACATCGACCCGGCGCCGTATCTGCACGACGTCCACGACATCCGCCTTGACGCGCTCGTGCCGGATCCTGCGCTCGAGCGGGCGATCGAGCGCCTGCCCGGCCGCCGCATCGTCTTCACCAATGGCACGGCGCCCTATGCCCTGCGGGTTCTGGCGCAGCGCGAGATCGGGCATCTCTTCGACGCGGTCTACGGGGTGGAGGACGCCGGCTTTCGCCCGAAACCCCAGCGGCGCGCGTTCGAGGCGATCCTGGCGCGCGACGGTGCGGCGCCCGAGGCGGCGGCGGTCTTCGAGGACGATCCGCGCAACCTCGAGGCTCCGGCGGCGCTCGGCATGACCACGGTATTGGTGGGCCCCGACCCCGTCGACGACCCTTGCGTCCACCATCACGCCCGCGACCTCGCCGCGTTCCTCGCGTGCCTCGGCAAGGTCGGCGCGGCGTGATGCCGCCGCTGCCTTACCGGGCCGCAGCGGGCGGCTAGGTCGCAGCGCATGGAGCGGGTCGACATCTTCGTCTCGGGGGGCGGCATCGCTGGCCTGACGGCCGCGGCGGTGTTCGCGGCGCGTGGCTGGAGCGTGGCACTCGCGGACCCCGCGCCGCCCGAGAGCGCCGACGTGGACACCCGCTCGACCGCTTTCCTGCAACCGGCGCGCCGGCTCTTCGACGCGGCGGGGATCTGGGACGCGCTCGCCCCGTCCTCCGCGCCCCTCGACATCCTGCGCGTGATCGACACGGCCGGTTGGCCGCCGGTCGAGACCGCGCGGCGCGACTTCGCCGCGACCGACGTGGGAGAGGTGACCTTCGGCTGGAACCTCCCCAACGCTGTGACCCGTCCCGCCCTCGTCGCGGCGCTGCGCCGGCAGGGTGGCGTGCGACTGCATCTCGGGGCCGGGTTCCGGGCGCTGGTCATGCGCGACCGCGAGGCCGTCGTGACGCTGAGCGACGGCACGCGGATCGGCGCCGCCCTCGTCGTCGCCGCCGACGGACGAGCCTCGCCGGTCCGCGCGGCTGTCGGGATCGACGTGGCGCTCACGCGCTACGGGCAGCGGGCGCTGGCCTTCGCGGTGACCCACCCCGAGCCGCACGGCAACGTCTCGACGGAGATCTACAACCGCGGCGGTGCCTTCACCCTCGTGCCGATGCCCGACCGGGACGGCGTGCCGGCCTCGGCCGTCGTCTGGATGGAGGACGCGCCGCGGGCCGAGCGGCTCGCCGCGTTGCCACCTGAGGATCTCGCTACGGAGGCGACGACGCGCAGCGGCGCGGTGCTCGGGTCGCTGAGCCTCGCGGGTCCGGTGCGGGATTGGCCCGTGGTGACGCAGACGGCGCGCCGTATGACCGAGCCGCGGGTCGCGCTCGTGGCCGAGGCGTCGCACGTGCTGCCGCCGATCGGGGCGCAGGGGCTGAACACGTCGCTCGCCGACATCGCGGCGCTGGCCGAGGCCATGTCGCTCGGCGACGATCCGGGCGACGCGGCGGTGCTCGCGGCCTACGAGCGGACGCGCGCCACCGACATCCGGCGGCGCGCCGCGGCGATCGACCTCTTCAACCGCGTCTGCCGTTCCGGCGCCCCCGCGATCCAGGCCGCCCGCAGCGCCGGGCTTCGGGCCCTGCACGACCTCGCGCCCGCCCGACGGGCCGTCATGCGGGCGGGCCTCGGAGGCTGAGCCGGACGGCTGACGCGTCATGCAAGGCGGTCTTGGCCGCTCCCGCGCCGTGAGCGCAAGCCGGCGTCCTCCCAGCCCCGTTTGCATCCCCCGGGCAAACCGCTAGACAGCGCCGGACCGAGAAACGGCAGGGGGACGGGGACGACATGCGGGTCTACTACGATCGCGACTGCGACACCAATCTGATCAAGGACAAGAAGGTCGCGA
>CAYMRW010000114.1:0-7180 GCA_964392825.1 uncultured Rhodobacterales bacterium | reverse complement strand
GAGAGCCGCGCCTCCCGGCCTTCTTCAGAGGGGCGAGACGGAGCGGAGCCCGCCCGGGGCGGCAACGGCTGCGGCGGCGCCGTTTTCCGCCGCCGGAGCAAACTGCTCCGGCTCTGCATCGCGAGGCAAAACGGCGCCGCCTCCGCCGTCCTCCGCTAGCGCTCCGGTTCCACCCCATCGCGCTCGCGCGATGGGGACCCCTGAGAATGCAGGCCCGGGACGGCCCCCGCTCTTCCGTCGGCAGGCAATACCGCGAACAATTAAGGCAGGTGGCTTCTTTTGAAGTCGATCGGAACCACGCTGGGTCCTCGTTCCAGAGCGTCGAAGGGACACCCACGCGAAGCCTGTCTTCGATCTCGGCGTGGATGTGGAATTGCGCCGTTACCTCGACTTCCATCGTGATTGCCAGCGCGAACCTGATGTCGTCATCGGGACTGAGACCACCGCCTGAGCCGTCGCGATATTGTACCCGAACCGGTAGCGATGTCTTGCCGCTTCAGTCGGGGGTGGACGTGCCGCGCTGCTGTGCAGCGCGGGCGCGCCAGTTACGCAAGCCCGGCAACACGATTAGAAGCGCCGCGAGAACCAGTAAGGCCAAGGTCATCGGTCTTTCCCACACGAAACTGACGCCGTCATAAAGCTGCATGGAGCGGGCGAAGTTGTCTTCTAGCATCCCCCCCAGGATGAACCCGATCAGCAAGGGTGGCAGGGGAAAATCGGCGAATTTCAGGATCGTGGCCATGATCCCGAAAGCGACCAGAAGCAGCAACTCGGTCGAGTTATTTTGGCCGATATAGGCGCCCATCAAAGTGAAGAACAAAATGAAGGGGATCAGAAAATTGCGCGGCACCGCGAGGATCTTGGCAATATAAGGGATCAGCGGCAAGTTCAGGATCAGCAGCACGAGATTGCCGAGATACATCGAAATGATCACCGACCAGAATATTTCGGGCGAATCGACCATGAGACGCGGGCCGGGCGTCACATTCAACGCCAGAAGCGCCCCCAAAAGTATCGCGGTGGTCCCCGAGCCGGGAATGCCCAGCGTCAGAAGTGGCACGAACGAGCCGGTGGACGCCGCGTTGTTGGCGCTTTCGGGCGCGGCAAGACCCTTGATCGAGCCCTTGCCAAATTCCTTTTGCTCATCGGCCGGGGCAATGTTGCGCTCGACCGCGTACCCCAGGAAGGACGCGATGGTCGCGCCGGCGCCGGGCAGCACGCCAATGAAGAAGCCCTGGATCGACTGACGACCGATGACAGGCGCGATCTTGCGTGCCTCTTCACGCGAAATACGCAGGTTCGAAATCCGGCTGCCATCGCCGGAGCGGTTCGAGCGCGCAGGATCCAGCACCAGATACAGCGCCTCGGGCAGCGCGAACATCGCCATCGCCAGGGTGATGAAGCCGATCCCCGATTGGAGCTCCATGATGCCCCCGGTGAAGCGTGGCGCATTGAAGAGCGCGGAGGTGCCGACGGTGGCGAGCATAAGGCCCGCGATGGTCATGAGCATTGCCTTGGCGACGTTGCCCGTGCCGGCGAAGGCCGCGATGGCCGACAGACCCACGACCATGAGGGCGAAATACTCGGCCGAGTGGAACAGCAACGCGACCGAAGCCAGTATCGGCGCGAAGATCATCAGCAGCACGGCGCCGATCGTGCCACCCGCAAAGCTCGAGATGGCCGCGATGGTCAGCGCCTTGCCCGCCTTGCCGTCGCGCGCCATCGGATAGCCGTCGAAGCTCGATGCCACCGTGGACGCCACGCCCGGCGCATTGATCAGGATGGACGAGGTCGATCCGCCGAAGATCGCCCCGTAATAGACCCCGGCGAGCAGGATCAGCGCCGCCGACGGATCGCCTATGGTGATGGCGACGGGGATCATGATGGCGATGATCGACATGGGCCCGAGACCGGGCAACATGCCGATGAAGGTGCCGATCAGGCAGCCGCCTATGACCATCAGGATGTTGGTCAGCGAAAACGCCGTCGATAGGCCAATCATCAGTCCTTCGAGCATCTCCTAACCTCCGAAGACCGATGGCAGGGGACGCAGGAAGATGCCGAGCACCTCCTGGACGAGATACCAGATGCCGACGCTCGCGATACCGGATGCGAGGATCATGGCAATCCACCGCCGTTCACCCAGGATCAGGCTGCCCGACAACAGAAAGAGAAAGGTCGAGATCAGAAAGCCCAGAGGCAAAAGTAGCAACGCATAGGCTGTCATCAGCGCAAGCAGACCGATGGCCTGGCCGTAGTTGTAATCCGACCAGCGCGACAGGTCGATATCGGGCTCATCCTTTGGCCTCTGTGGCGCGATCAGGATGAGAACGGCGAAGAAGATTCCGCCGATTGCCAGAATCTTCGGAAACGACGATGGCCAGACCGGGTTGCGCGCCATGAAGGGCGGGATCTGCGCATCCATGATAAACCACGCCGAGTAGCCGTATAGCAGGCATACGAGCAGTACGAAGAGCGCGATCGCGCGGTCGAGTGTCATGGTCGGCAGTCTTTCCTGAGGAATTGCCCGGCCGACCGAAGGGAGCGACCGGGCGGGCAGGCTTATTGAATGAAGCCCATGCTCTGCATCAGTTGCTCCATATCGGCTTCCTGGTTTTCCAGGTAGGCCGCGAAGTCTTCGCCGGCATTGTATATGTCGATCCAGCCATTGCGGTCACGCACGTTGGCCCATGCCTCTGTCGAGGTCATCTCCTGGAGCATCTCGGCGTATTCGGCGCGCTTGTCCTCCGGCAGCTCCGGGGAACCGAAGAAGCCGCGCCAGTTCACGAACTCCATGTCGACGCCCAGTTCCTTGAAGGTCGGCGCGTCGCTGGCCGCCTCCACGCGTTCCGGCGCGGTCACGCCCAGGATGCGCACTTCGTCGGCATCTGCCAGCGCGATGGCCTCGGACAGACCGGTCGACAGGGCCGCGATCTCTCCCGACAAAAGGCCTGCCATCGCCTTGCCGCCAGCGTCATAGGCCACGTAACGCATGTCCAGCGGATCGCTGCCCGCTTCTTGGATGATGGCCGCAGGCACCAGGTGGTCCATGCTGCCGGGGGCCGAACCGCCGCCGATGGCGACGCCGCGCGGGTCCTCCTGGAACGCGGCATAGAGGTCGTCCCAGCTTTCGTAGGGACTGTCCTTGCCGACGACGATGGCGGCGTAGTCGCCGATCACGCCGGCGACGGGCGTCACGTCGCGATAGCCCATGTCAACGGTCTTGTTCAATGCCCGGACGATGATTGGGGTCGAGTGCACCATCAGCGTGCCCTCGTTGCTCTGCGCGTTCTCGACGATGTAGTTCAATGCCTTGCCGCCGCCGCCGCCGGACATGTTTTCGAACGTGACCGTCTCGACCAGCCCCGAGTTCTTGAGCGCTTCGCCGACGCCCCGCGCGGTGCTGTCCCAGCCGCCGCCCGCCCCGCCCGGAATGAGGAAATGGACGCTGTCCATCGCCTGCTCTTTCTCCTGGGCGCCAGCGTTGCCGACGCCGATAGATATTGCAGCCGCAATTGCAAAGGCAGAAATGCCAAACTGTTTCATCTGAGTGCCTCCCTGTTTCAAACTACACAATCGTGCCCCTCGCACCTTTTAGCAACCGTCGTTTCTTGCCTATTCCGATGTCCTCAGGTGCTCTCTGTTCGGCCGATAGCTTCGCGTCTGGGCTGAGCTTGGCTCAGGTTTTCCTCATGCTGCCGCGTCCGCCAAGAGGGCGGGCCCGACGTCGTTCGGTGTCTTGTTACCGAACGACGAGTGCCGCCTCTGGGCATTGTAGCAGCGCACCCACCTGCCGATGCCGGCGCGGGCCTCCTGCCGGTCTCGTTGCGAGAGGGCGGACGCTATCCTCATTCGGGATATTCGTTTTTCTTGATGAGGCGCTCTCGGTCGTCGATCGGGAGCTGAATTCAACCGCCGTCGGCCCAGCGCCTCAGGTTGCGGCGTTCGAGGTATGCCAGCGTCTCGGCGCGATTGGTGAAGCGGTCGACGATGCCGGTGGGGTTCTGGCGGGCAAGATTCGGCCGCCGTGCGATGGTTACGGCGCGCCCCAGGCAGTCCGACAGGCGCTGCAGCGTCGCCGGCGAAGACAATGACGCATACTCGACTAGAAGGATGTCGCGGCCGTGCCGGTACAAACCCTCGAGCATCCGTTGGTGCACGCGGTTCAGCCAGTCCTCGAACGCCTCGAAGTGCTGCGGGTCGAAGACGACGCCGCGACGCGTCGGGGCCTCGCCGTCGCGCAACTCCCACTGGCCGGTCTGATGCGCGATCACGTGCGAGGAGTACTGGGCGAGGCGGTTCTCGCGCGTGAGCAGGATCAGGCGGTAGCGCGGCTTGGACAGGACGTGGTCGAGAACGCGGGCGTCATGAAACAGGAAGAGCTTGAACCCGGTCATCGTGTAGCCCGAGGCGGCCGTGGTCTCTTCCCGCCGCTGCAAGAAAGCCAAGGGGGCCGCGTCGCGGGACGCGATGGCCTCGGGGTCGGTCACCTGGCCCCCGCCGTACTGGATGCGGCTGCGATGGAAGAGCTCGTAGTCGACGAGGCAGTTCGGCGCGCTCGTCAGGATGTCGCAGAGCAGGGTCGAGCCGGTCCGCGGCGTCGACAGCACCACGAAGCGCTCCGTCGCGTCGACAAAGGGCAGGCGGCGCCGCCTTCCCGGTGGTACGACGGCAGGCACTGACGTCTCCCGTGGCTGCGGCGCCAGGCCGGGGAAGAGGCCACTCTCCTGCGCGAGGCGCCACAATGTGTCGGAAGAGGCCGCGCCGAAGCGTCGCCAGTCGGCGAAGGGCGGCCCGGCGGCGTTCGCCGCGTCGATCCGCGAACGCGCGGCGGCGCGCGTCTCCGGATCGCGGGCGAGGCGCAGGGCGGCTTCGACGTAGCCCGCCGGGGTCCGTGCCACGAGACCGTCGAGACCGTAGCGCCGCAGCCACGCGGTCCCGGTGCGTTGCCGCAGCATGCGCCCCTCGCACGTCACGACCGGGCAGCCGCAGGCCAGCGCCTCGCACACCGTCGTGGCTCCCGAATAGGGCAGGCTGTCGAGATAGACGTCTGCCGCCGAGAGCAGGCGCCAGACCTCGGGAGAGGATTGCGCCGGCAGCACGGTGACGCGGTCGGGGCCGACGCCGCCGGCAGCGAGGTGCCAGTCCAGCCGGCGGCGGAACAGCTCCGCTCCGTGGCGCATGTGCCAGACCGGGGCGAAGGGGTAGAGAACCAGATGCGCGTCGCTGGCCGAGAGGATTTCAGCCCATGCGGCCATCGCCTCTGACTGGATCTTGTAGGCCATCGCGCCCGATACGAGGAGGGCGCCGTCGAGCGGCAGGTCGAGGCGTCGCCGTACGGCGGCGGCGTCCTCGTCCCGCGCCCGGACGAGGCCGGTGAAGTCGAAGCAGCACTGCAAGTTGGCATCGATGGTCACCAGCCTCTCGGTGTGCTGGTCCTGCGCGTCGCCGGCCCCGTGCCAGGCGATGGCGTGATCGAAGCTCTTCAGGCCGAGGGTGGTGGGGTTGTTGAAGCAAGCCGAGATCTGCAGCCGGGCGAGCCGGTGGGCCGCGATCGAGGTCACGCGCTCCCAGTTCGCGACGTAGGCGCCGAGGACGAGGAGGTCGAAGTCCTCGGCACGGATCGTCGCGACGGCCTCGGCCACCGACAGGCCGGCGAGCCGCAGATGCGCGTCGAACCGCGGCCCGGCCGGCAGGTCACCTATGCCCCCATCGGTGGTGACGAGGGTCAGGTCGAAGCGGTCGGGATCGAGCCCGCGGTACATCGCACGAGCCGACCATCCCTCCGGCGTGGCGGCGAGATTGCGGACCAGAACCGCCATCCGCAGCCTTCGCGCATCCTCCCGCGGTCGGGGCACCTGCGCCAGCGACGCTCCGGTCTGCACCAGGAGCCGCTCGATCGCCGCGGCACGCGCCCGGATCTGGCCCGCGAGATTGACGTCGCCGAAGAGCGCCGTGGTGTTGCGCAGCCCCATGACCAGTCGGGCCGCGAGGTCGTGGAGCGGCGCCCCCTGGGGCTCGCGCGCGAGGAGGTCCGCCGCTTCGGACATCAGGCGCTCGAGATAGGAGACGTAGGCGCGGCGGTCCTGCGGCTCGACATAGCGGGGCTCGCGGCAGAGCCATTCGACGAACGGTTCGGGCTCGACGAGGAGGAGTGCCGGGACCGCCCCGAGACGCGCCGCGATTCCCGTCCGGTAGGACGGCACCGTCGACATTCCGGCGAGCAGCGCCCGGAGGCGGTCGCCCGAAGGCGCGCCGCTGTCCAGCATGGGCCGCATCCGGGCCTCGACCGACGCGGCGGCAGGATCGGGCAGGAGCCCCGCGGTCTGATCGCCGAGCCACGCGAGCGCGCCGAGTGCCCCGGGGCGCGCGGCCAGCATGCGGATGGCGCGGGGCTCGAGCGACAGCAGCGTCGCCGCGATCCGATCGCGGAGCGCCACGATCTCGTCGAGCCCCGCCGGCGTTTCCCGCAGTCGGCACGCCTCGTCGATCAGGTCGATGCATTCCGGACGGGGATAGGGGCGGGCGGGCGGCAGACGCGGCGCTTCGCCGTCCCCGGAAAGGGTCAGTGCGACGAGCTCCACGGTGGCGATGCCGTCGTCCGCGCCGGCCTCGTCGGCCGCGAAGAAGGCGTGCAGCGTCATCTCGCGCAGCGCCTTCCCGGCTTCGGTCCGCGGCAGCGGCACGCTGAACTCCCCCTCGCCGCGAAGGTCCCCGACGGCGGCCACGCGGCCGCCGAGGGAGATGCCGACGATCAGCCGGCGATCACCGGGGTCGGGCAGGAGCGGGCGCAGGCGCAGGGTGGCCGTGAGATCGCCGGCGGTGATCGTGCGAAAGGCGAGGCCGGCCTCGGGGGCGACGTTGCGCACGCCCGAGGGCGTCACCGCGCCCCATCCGAAGCTAAGGAGGGCGCCGGCGAGCGGGTGCGTGCCGAGATGTAGCGTCTGCCCGGGGGCGAGCGTCAGCGCCGGGTCGCCGAGGCGGTGGCGCACGGCCGGCCGATCGGCGCGGGACGCCGCCGGGGCGAGCGCGACCGAGGAGAGAGCGAGGCGGCCGGGTTCGCCGGCGGTGAAGGCGAGGTGCAGATCGCGCGGACGCGGCACGGGATCGCTGCGGCCGGCGAGACCGATCCGGGCGCTGCCGCCCGCCGCGACCCGGCCCGAAAACGCCACGCGGCTGC
>CAYMRW010000113.1:0-7219 GCA_964392825.1 uncultured Rhodobacterales bacterium | reverse complement strand
CTCGACGTGGCAGTTCAGCTCGGCGATCTTGAAGGCTTGCTCCCGACGCCTGACGATCCAGAACGCCAGTCATTCCGGTCTCTCATGTCTTGCGCCAGCCCTTTGCTCTCTTAGTCGGCGTCGGCGATCACGCTGAGCATCTTCGGTCAGCGTGGCGCCGGCCCCATCAGTCAGGTCGCCAGCGGCGCGGGGCGACGAACTCGTGCGCCGTCAGGCGCGCGAGCGTCGGTCGGTCGAGCCACCACCGCACTTGTCGCGCAGCGTCTCGAGCCCGATCGACCAACGACGCTGCATCTCACAGTGCTTCCGAGAGAGCTCATTGAGCCGCCGCTCGAGCAGCTTATGCAGGGGAATAAACGCCCGCCGGATGGCGCGGCAGCCGGTCCGGTCTGCAACCAGCGCATGGGCCCATGACTGCGAACTGCCGTCGTCCCGAGCGACGAGGCCGGGCCATCGCGCAGCGCAGGGTCGAATGCCGCCTGCCGCGTCGTGTCGCCCGGGGCATGTTGATAGCCGCCGGCCGCAGGCGGTGCAGAACCCTCTCCCCTGGGCCAGACGCTCGGCGCATCGAGCGAGTCGTTCGGCTCGACCAAGCCTGCTTTCCTTGGGCTGCGGCGCGACCGATGCCGGCGCGGATCAGCAGGGCTCGGACGACTGTCCCTTCGCGCTCGACCGAAGACCGGGCGCCTGATCGTCTGCCGGCCCGCAAGGATCTAGTTCGTTCCGACGAAATCCTGCTGGCGGACCGAGGCCTGGAAGTCGCCTTCGATCGCAGCATCGGCCATGCCGCCGTCTTCGGCCCGGAGTTGCGAAGCGAAGTTGCCGGCCGTGGTGACCTCATCGGATTCGAGGCCGAAGGCGGTCATCGAAACCTCCGACGTTCCCTCGAGCGACGACAGGGTCTGCCCGTCATCGTCGACGTAGGTGACGACCGCGTCCGTCGCGTCGGCCGTCGGCCCCATTCCGGCCACGGTGAACTCGATCCGCAGGACGGGGCTTGCGTCGGTCGGGGTCCGGTCGGGGACGGAGACGAGGCGGACGATGACATCGCCCTCGGTCCGCTCGAAGCTGCTGGCCGCGCCGCTCCCGTCCTGGACGACTATAAAGGCCCGTTCCTCGCTATTGATCGTGGCGGTGACGGTGCCGGCGACGTTGGCGTCATCCTCGTCCTGCGCGGCGGCGGGCAGGGCCAGCGGCATCGAGATGGCGGCGGCGCGGGCAAACTTGATCATCAGGGCACTCCTTCGCTTTCATCGCAGAACGCACACCGAAGCCGGCGGTTGCCCGGCGCTTGTCGTCGCAGGCGGGCAAGGCTACCTGCGCTCGCCCATGCCGCTCAGCGTCGCCACCTGGAACATCAACTCCGTCCGCCTGCGCGCGGCATCGGTGCGCCGCCTCATGGACGAGCTCGCGCCCGACATCCTCTGCCTGCAGGAATGCAAGGCGCCGGTCGACCGCCTGCCCGACTTCGCCGATGCAGGGTACCCCTGGCGCGTGGCCAGGGGTCAGAAGGGCTACAACGGCGTCGCGATCCTGTCCCGCGTGCCGATCGAGGACGCGGGCCACATCGACATGTGCGGGCGGGGCGACGCCCGCCACGTGGCGGCGCGGACCGAAAGCGGGGTCGTGGTCCACAACTTCTACGTCCCCGCGGGCGGCGACCTCCCCGATCCGGCCGCCAACCCGAAGTTCGCGCACAAGCTCGATTTCCTTGCCGAACTGGCGGCGCGTTTCGGCGCCGATCCGCCGCGGCGGGCGATTCTCGCGGGCGACCACAACGTCGCACCCCGACCCGACGACGTCTGGAGCCACAGGCAGCTCTCAGTCACACGCCCGTCGAGACCGCGGGGCCTGGAGGCCGCGCGAGCGGCGGGCGGCTGGACCGACGTGGTCAGAGGGCGGATCCCCACCGGGCAGCTCTACACATGGTGGTCCTATCGCTCGCCGGACTGGGCGCGGGCGGACAAGGGCCGACGGCTCGACCATATCTGGGCCACGGCGGACCTCGCCGGCACGATCGAAACCGTCCGGGGGCTGAAGGCGGCCCGCGGGTGGGACCGGCCGTCCGACCACGTCCCGGTCGTCGCCAGCTTCGACGTTCCCGGCTGACATTCGCCGGTCGCCGCCGGTCGGCCCCGGCCTCGGGCACCCGGCGGATCAGGCGTTCGGGCGGCTTCGGCCCGGCTTGAACGGGGCCATGCCGGCGCGTGCGAGGGCGTCGGCGCGCTCGTTCTCGGGGTGGCCGGCGTGGCCCTTGGTCCACTTCCAGGTGACGTCGTGACGCGCGCGGGCGACGTCGAGACGACGCCACAGATCCGCGTTCTTGACCGGCGTCTTCGAGGCGGTGCGCCAGCCGTTCCGCTTCCACCCCTCGATCCACGATTCGACGCCGTTCTTCAGGTAGGCGCTGTCGGTGACGACGGTGATGGCGCTCGGCCGCGTCAGGCTCTCGAGCGCCGAGATCGCGGCCAAGAGCTCCATGCGGTTGTTGGTGGTCTCGGCCTCGCCGCCGGAGAGCTCGCGCTCGCGCAGCACCACGTCGCCCTCGCGCGCTACCAGAAGGGCGCCCCAGCCGCCGGGTCCAGGATTGCCGCTGCAGGCACCGTCGGTGAAGACGTAGAGATTAGGCACGGGCGAGCAGCGTGATCCACGCGGCCTCCGTGCCGTCGAAACCGGTATCCCGGCCGACGCGCCGCGAAACGATGGCGAGGCCTGCGCCCCTGAGCAGCGCCGCGATCTCGTCCTCGCCGTAGTAGGTGTAGAAACGGCCGAGGGCGTCCCTCCCCTCGCCGGTCCCGACCTTTAGACCCAGATGCAGGTATCCGCCCGTGACAAGCGCGGTCGCGATCGCGCGCAGAAGCCCCGGCATCTCGCGACGCGGCGCATGCAGCAGGCTGAAGTTGGCCCAGACGCCATCGTACGCGTCGACGGCGGAGAGATCGGCGAACTCGGCCTGCTGCGCCTCGACGCCGATCCGCCGCGCCTCGGTGACCATGCCGGGTGCCGCGTCCCAGGCATCGACGCGGAGGCCGGCCGCGATCATGGCGGCGGCGGATCTGCCGGGCCCGCAGCCGAGATCGAGAACCCGGCCGCCCGCGGGCACCACGCCGACGAAGGCTGCGAGCGCCGGCCGCGGCACGGTGTCGAAGCGTGCAGCATAGGCCGCGGCTTCGGCGTCGTAGAGCGCGACGGTGCGTGCGTCGCTCACAGAACGATGGGCGCGAGGCACAGGATGACGCCCGCCGTCAGGATCAGGCGCAGAGCCAGCCACCAGCGGGGCGCGAGCCCCTGCGACCAGAACATCCAGTCGAGACCGAGGATCCCCACGAACCCCGCCATCAGGTAGACCGCCGCCGAGACCGGGCCGCCGCCGACGAAGAAGAACGCCCAGAGCGCTGGAATGACCGACAGCGCGTAGCCCGTGGCGGCGATCCGCCCCTCGGCCTTCGTCGCGAACCCCCAGAGCGCGCCCGACATGAAGGACAGGATGACGGTGCCGTAGCTGAGCTGGATGTAGGGGCCGACGAAGCGCGGTCCGAGCAGGGAGGCCCCCGAGGTCGCGAGCGTGTCGGACATCAGCGTCGCCGCGCCCCAGGCGAACGGGACCAGACCGGCCAGCCCGAGAAACAGCGGAGCTCGTGGGATCATCGGCCCGGGTCAGGCGGTTTCGCGCAGCGCGCGGGGCACCTTGAACTCGACCCGCTCGACCGCCGTCTCGACGACCTCGATCGTCAGATCGTAGCGCGCGCGGAACGCCTCCACGACCTCGTTGACGAGAACCTCGGGCGCCGACGCTCCTGCGGTGACGCCGACCGCACGGACGCCGTCGATCGCGCGCCAGTCGATATCCGCCGCGCGCTGCACGAGCTGGGCGTAGCTGCAGCCTGCACGCGCGCCGACCTCGACCAGGCGGCGCGAGTTCGACGAGTTCGGCGCACCGATGACGAGCAGCGCCTCGATCGCCGGCGCCATCGCCTTGACCGCCTGCTGCCGGTTGGTCGTGGCGTAGCAGATGTCCTCCTTGTGCGGCCCGACGATCCGCGGGAAGCGGGCGCGCAGCGCCGCGACGATCTCGGCGGTGTCGTCGATGCTGAGGGTGGTCTGGGTGATGAAGGCGAGCCGCTCGGGGTCGCGGACGTCCAGTTGGCCCACGTCTTCGGCCGACTCGACCAGCAGAACCTCGCCCGGCGGCAGCTGGCCCATGGTGCCCTCGGTCTCCGGGTGCCCGGCATGTCCGATCATCACCATCTGCCGCCCCTCCTCGGCATGGCGGGCGGCCTCGATGTGCACCTTGGTGACGAGCGGGCAGGTCGCATCCACATGGATCATGCCCCGCCGCTGCGCCTCGGCCGGAACCGCCTTCGGCACGCCGTGCGCCGAGAACACCACCGGGCGGTCGTCGGGCGCCTCTTCCAGCTCCTCGACGAAGATCGCCCCCTTTTCGCGCAGTTCGTCGACGACGTAGCGGTTGTGCACGATCTCGTGGCGGACGTAGACCGGCGCCCCCCATTTCTCGAGCGCCATTTCGACGATGCGGATCGCACGCTCGACGCCGGCGCAGAAGCCGCGCGGCGCGGCGAGATAGAGAGAGAGGTGGGGCTTGTTCATCGTCGGCGAGGCCTAAGCATCATGCGGCCCTCCGTCTAGTCCCCCATCGCCTGCGCGGTAACCCATGCGAGCGCGACGTATCGCCCGGTCTTCGCGAAGGCGACGAGCGCCACGAACAGCACGAAGGGTGTGCGCATGACACCGGCCGCGACGGTGAGGGCGTCGGCGAAGGGCGCCCAGCTCAGCAGCAGGCTCCACACTCCCCACCGGGCGTACCATCCCTGCGCCCGCTCGAGCTGACGCTCGGACGCGGGAAACCAGCGGGCGTCGCGAAACCGCTCGATGCCGAGGCCGAGAAGGTAGTTCACGATCGAGCCCAGCGTGTTGCCCACGCTCGCCACGGCGACGATGAGCCACAAGGGCGCAACCTCGCGCACCTGCAGCGCGGCGAACACGATCTCGGACTGGAACGGGAGAATTGTGGCCGCGCCGAACGCGGCGAGAAAAAGCCCCGCGAGGGAGAGGAGCGTGCTCAAGCCTCACCGAGCGGAACCATTCGCGAGCGGACAGCGCGAGGCATCCGCTACTGATCGGCGGCGTTGGTCTCGCGCTCGGACGACCGCTCGGGGCGGTTCTCGCGGGGGGGACGGCCGATGACTTCCTTGAGCTCGTCGAGCTCGATGAAGTTGTCGGCCTGCCGCCGCAACTCATCCGCGATCATCGGCGGCTGCGAGCGGATCGTCGAGACCACCGAGACGCGCACGCCCTGACGCTGCAGGCTCTCGACCAACGCTTTGTAATCGCCATCACCCGAAAAGAGCACCGCGTGGTCGAGCCGCGGCGCCAGCTCCATGGCGTCCACGGTCAACTCGATGTCCATGTTGCCCTTGACCTTGCGGCGGCCCTGACTGTCGATGAACTCCTTCGCGGGCTTCGTCACCATGGTGAAGCCGTTGTAGTGCAGCCAGTCGACCAGCGGCCGGATGGGCGAGTAGTCGTCGCTCTCGAGCAGCGCCGTGTAATAGAACGCGCGGATGAGCTTGCCGCGGCGCATGAACTCCTGCCGGAGAAGCTTGTAGTCTATGTCGAAACCGAGGGACTTGGCCGCTGCATAGAGGTTCGCGCCGTCAATGAACAACGCAAGCCGCTCGTCACGGTAGAACATTATTTCATGATCCTTTTCGGCCTGCCTCTTCTCGTATAAACCGGCAAGCGCATAGATTACCTAGTCGCGATTATTCCCTGAACAATGGCGGGTTTTCGACTGGGTTCCCTCCTGCCGTCACGTCCCCCGGCGCTTCCGGCGGCATCTTGCCGGAATCGTGCAAATGGATCGGGCATATGCGCGACGAGATCGCGCGTCGGAAAACACCTCGGACGGCGTGCTGCGCTCGGCGCGGGTGCAATCGCCTGCGATGATTCGCCACGGTGCATTTCCGCCACGGTATCGGTCTTGCCGGGAAAGGTCCCACGCCTTGTCAAGAGCGTTCGCGCGCGGTAAGGAGCGCGCTTACTTCTCTGCGAACCACGAATGGAGCATCCATGGCCCGCGTGACGGTAGAAGACTGCGTCGACAAGGTCCCGAACCGCTTCGACCTCGTGATGCTGGCGGCGCACCGCGCCCGCGAGATCAGCGCCGGGGCCTCGATCACGGTCGACCGCGACAACGACAAGAACCCCGTCGTGGCCCTCCGCGAGATCGCAGATGAGACGCAGGGCGCCGACGATCTGCACGAGCGCATGATCGAGAGCCATCAGACCCAGATCGAAGTCGACGAGCCCGAGGAGGATGCGATGGCGCTCCTCATGGGGGCGCAGCCTGACCGCCCGGCAGTGGACGACATGTCCGAGGAAAAGCTGCTCCGGGCGCTCATGGAAGCGCAACGCCAGCCATAGGGGCGCTGCCGCGACCGAGGAACGGCGTCGAGATCGACGTCGACGACCTCGTCGCCCTGGTCCGGAACTACAATCCGCGCTGCGACGAGGGTCTGCTGCGCCGCGCCTACGAATACGGCGCGGCGATGCACGAGGGGCAGAGGCGGCATTCGGGCGAACCCTACTTCACGCATCCAGTCGCCGTCGCCGCGATCCTGACCGAGATGCAGCTCGATGACGCGACGATCGTCACCGCGCTGCTGCACGACACGATCGAGGACACCCGCTCGACGCACCGCGACCTGCTCGAGGTCTTCGGGCGCGAGATCGCCGATCTCGTCGACGGCGTTACCAAGCTGACGAACTTGCAACTGTCCTCGACGGAGACCAAGCAGGCCGAGAACTTCCGCAAGCTCTTCATGGCGATGGCGCGCGACATGCGGGTCATCCTCGTCAAGCTCGCCGACCGACTGCACAACATGCGCACGATCAAGTCGATGCGCCCGGACAAGCAGGCGCAGAAGGCGCGCGAGACGATGGAGATCTACGCGCCGCTCGCCGGGCGCATGGGCATGCAGTGGATGCGCGAGGAGCTCGAGGACCTGGCCTTCCGGGTGCTGAACCCCGAGGCGCGGACGTCGATCATCCGGCGCTTTATCACGCTGCAGCGCGAGACCGGCGACGTCATCCACCGCATCTCGGGCGACGTCCGCTCGGAACTCGAGAAGGCCCGCATCGAGGCCGACGTGTTCGGGCGCGCCAAGAAGCCGTATTCGATCTGGCGCAAGATGCAGGA
>CAYMRW010000112.1:0-7226 GCA_964392825.1 uncultured Rhodobacterales bacterium | reverse complement strand
CTAATCAGACGCGGGCCGATCCTTCTCCGATAAATCTTTCCCCCGAAGGGCGTATACGGCATTACTCCCAGTTTCCCGGGGCTATTCCGTAGAGAAGGGCACGTTCCCACGCGTTACTCACCCGTCCGCCGCTCACCCCGAAGGATGCGCTCGACTTGCATGTGTTAGGCCTGCCGCCAGCGTTCGTTCTGAGCCAGGATCAAACTCTCAAGTTGAAAGGCCGTTTCCGACCTATCCTTGACGTTCGAACCTCTGCACATCGTCTCCTGCACGAGGCAGGAGCCATCTTCTGTCTGATGTGCTTCGATCTCCGAAGAGACGAAACCTACCAAGACAGTGAAGCTGACACTTCCATCATCGCCCGAGGGCTAGGAAGCCGATATGCGTCGTCGATCCATCGATAGGACCAAGCCGCCCGCACATCTCTTCAGTTACCAGCGATTTCAAAGAGCATAGAGACAAAAACTCGACTGGTTGCGCCCTATCTCTGGCGCCGCCCGCCTCGCACTTGTCTCCATTTTTACCCGCCTCCCGTCGCCATCTGGCCCCGTTCGGCGTCCCGTTGGCACCTCAGCGCCGCCGGTGAAGGGGTATTTACGTCTCGGGGCGCGGGCTCGCAAGACCTTTTTTGGTTCTCCACGACGTTTTTCCGGCGGTGACCGAAGAGTGCGCCGGAGGCATCCCTGGGTGCAATTCTCGGCAACGGCCCGCCCCGGGTCGCGCAACATTGCCCTCGACGACCGGACGTCGGCTCGGCGCACGGGTCCTTACCGATGGGCCCCCGGCCGAAACGATCGAAGGCCCGGCCGTTCGGCCGGGCCTCCTCGTTCGCCTCTTAGTGCAGGACCGCGTCCATCGGCGCCTGACGGGAACTCGACGACACCCGGTCGCCGACGATCAGCCCGTCCGATCCGGCCGAGACACTCACTGTCGTGCCGGCGACGACGTCGCCTGCCAGCAGCATCTCGGCCAGCTGATCCTGCAGCGCGCGCTGAATGACCCGCTTGAGCGGCCTGGCGCCGAAAACCGGATCGTACCCTTCCTCCGCGAGCCAGCGCCGCGCCGTGTCGTCCACTTCGAGCACGATGTCCCGCTGCGCCAGACGCCGTGCCAG
Source organism: uncultured Rhodobacterales bacterium (assembly GCA_964392825.1). Lineage (GTDB taxonomy): Bacteria > Pseudomonadota > Alphaproteobacteria > Rhodobacterales > Rhodobacteraceae > Roseitranquillus. The sequence goes on along the minus strand of CAYMRW010000112.1, from coordinate 6,112 downwards.
GCGCTCGAGCTGGATCTCGACGATCCCGTTCATGTCGCTCCGGTCGAGACGATCGAAGATGATCGTCTCATCCAGGCGATTCAGGAACTCGGGACGAAAGTGCGCCCGCACGGCATCCATCACGTCGCGGCGCGCCTGCGCGGCGTCGGCGCCCTCGGGCAGCTGGCTCAGCGCCTGGCTCCCGAGGTTCGACGTCAGGACGATCAGCGTCTGCTTGAAGTCGACCCGATGGCCCTGGCCGTCGGTGAGAATGCCGTCGTCGAGAACCTGCAACAGCACGTTGAACACGTCGGGATGCGCCTTCTCGACCTCGTCGAACAACACCACCTGGTATGGCCGCCGACGAACGGCCTCGGTGAGCACGCCGCCCTCGTCATAGCCGACATAGCCCGGCGGGGCCCCGATGAGGCGGGCGACGGAATGCTTGGTCAGCTCGGTCTTGCCGACGCCGGTCGGTCCGAGGAACAGGAACGACCCCAGCGGACGATTCTCGTCGTTCAGGCCGGCCCGCGCCCGGCGGACGGCGTTCGATACGGCCGTGACCGCGGCCTGCTGTCCGACGACGCGACGCCCGAGCTCCTCTTCCATGCGCAGAAGCTTGTCGCGCTCGCCCTCCAGCATCTTCGCCGTGGGGATGCCGGTCCAGCGCTCGACCACCTCGGCGATCTGCTCGGGGCGCACGGCCTCCTCCACCATCAGCGCGTCCTCACGGTCCTCGGCCGCCTCGAGCTGCTTTTCCAGCTGAGGGATGATGCCGTAGCTCAGCTCACCGGCCCGGGCGAGATTGCCCTCGCGCTTGGCGTGGTCGAGCTCCACCCTCGCACGGTCGAGCTGCTCCTTGAGCTCTCGTGCGTCGTTCAGGCGGTCACGCTCGGCCTGCCACTGCGCCGTCATCTCCGACGACTTCTCCTGCAGGTTGGCGAGCTCCGCCTCGAGCTTGCCCAGCCGATCCCGGGAGGCGTCGTCGTCCTCCTTCTTGAGCGCCTCGGCTTCGATCTGCTTCTGGAGAATCTCGCGGTCCAGCGCGTCGAGCTCCTCCGGCTTCGAATCGACCTCCATCCGCAAGCGAGAGGCCGCCTCGTCGACGAGATCGATGGCCTTGTCGGGCAGGAACCGGTCCGTGATGTAGCGGTGACTGAGCTGCGCCGCCGCCACCAGGGCCGAGTCGCTGATCCGGACGCCGTGGTGCAGTTCGTAGCGTTCCTTGATCCCGCGAAGGATCGATACGGTGTCCTCGACGCTCGGCTCGCCGACGAAGATCGGCTGGAATCGCCGCGCCAGGGCTGCGTCCTTCTCGACGTGCTTGCGGTACTCGTCGAGCGTCGTCGCACCCACGCAGTGCAATTCACCCCGCGCCAGAGCCGGCTTCAGAAGGTTCGAGGCGTCCATCGCTCCGTCCGCCTTCCCGGCGCCCACCAGCGTGTGCATCTCGTCGATGAACAGGATGACGTCGCCTGCCGCGGTCTCGATCTCCTTCAGGACCGCCTTCAGGCGTTCCTCGAACTCGCCGCGATACTTCGCGCCGGCGATCAGCGAGCCCATGTCGAGCGCGAGGAGCCGCTTGCCGCGGATACTCTCCGGTACGTCGCCGTCGACAATTCTCAGCGCCAGCCCCTCGGCGATCGCCGTCTTGCCAACGCCCGGATCGCCGATCAGGACGGGGTTGTTCTTCGTCCGCCGCGACAGCACCTGCATCGTCCGCCGGATCTCGTCGTCGCGGCCGATGATCGGGTCGATTTTGCCCTCCTCCGCCGCTTCGGTCAGGTCGCGCGCATACTTCTTCAGCGCGTCGTAGCCCTCCTCGGCGCTCGCCGTGTCCGCGGTCCGGCCCTTGCGCACGTCGTTGATTGCGGCGTTCAGCGCCTGAGCGGTCACCGCCCCCGCTTCGAGCGCCTCGCGGGCCTTCGATCGAACCACCGCCAACGCGGTCAGGATGCGCTCGACCGGGACGAAGTTGTCGCCCGCCTTCGTCGCGATCTTCTCCGCCTCGTCGAGAACCTTGGCCAACTGGGTGTCTAGATACGACTGCCCGGCATCGCCCTGGATGCGCGGCAGCTTCAGCAAGGCGGCGTCGATGGCCTCGGCCACCCGTTCCGGCGCCCCGCCGGCGCGGCGAATCAGGTTGGCGGCCATGCCCTGCTCGTCGTCGAGCAGCGCCTTCAGCAGATGCTCGGGCCGAACGCTCTGATGGTCCTCTCGCCTCGCGATCGTTTGCGCGGCTTGCAGAAACCCCTGCGACCGCTCGGTGAACTTCTGGATGTCCATGCCTCTCTCCTCGTTCAAGCGCCGCGGACGCGCCCTCTAGCGGCGCGCGTCCATGGCCTCGATGAGGGATGTGGCAATCGGGCAACAGGCCTTCAAGGGTCCGTGAGCGGCGCGACCGTCCGCACCCGCCCTACTCGATGATGACCTCGTCGTCGCGACCCTCCGGCCCCGACGGAGTCGGATCGACGGGAGCTGTGGTCCCGTCGGGGTCCACCACGATATCCGTCTCTTCTCCGGTTTCAGCCTGCCCCGTGCCATCGCTCGCTGCGTCTTCGGCAGGGGCATCCTCGGCCTCTCCACTCGGCGCAACGTCGGTGGCGCCGGCGTCCTCCGCATCGGTACCTTCCACGGGCTCCTCGGCGGTGGCGTCGGCGGCGTCGCCGTTTGCGCCGGTCTCGGCCTCCGCTTCACCGGCGTCGATCGCTCCCGTCTCCGCCGGCTCGGCCGCTCCGTCGTCGACCGCCTCCGTGTCCCCGGTCGCCTCCACACCGTCGTCATCCTCGGGCCCCGCGGCTTCCGCAGGATCGGCATCGACGGCACCGACCGTCCCCTCTTCCGCGGTGTCGTCGGTCTGACCGTCGACAGGCTCCTCCTCGTTGATCTCGCCCGCCTCTCCGGCAAGCTCGCCCGGGTCCTGCGGTCCCTCGTCGGCGACTTCGCCGCCCTCGAAGCTCGCCGTACCGGGCACCTCGTCGCCTTCCCCTGCCACGATGGCGGGTTCGGCCTCCATCTCCGTCTCGGCTTCGGTGATCGACTCGCCGCCGCTCGTGAACAGCACGATCGCCATGAGCAGGAACACCACTGCGCCGAGGATGAGGATCATCCAGAAAACGCTCATCCCGCGGTCGCTGTTCGCCGTCTTCTCGCCCATCCCTGCCATTGTCCCGTCCTTCTTTCGCGTCACGCCCTGAACCCCGCCATGTCTTTGGCGGTTCCGAGTCACCTTGACCCAGCGGGCTGCCGGGGTCACTCCCCCCGACATGGCAGATGACAGGCTCATCGTGGCGCTGGACGTCCCCGACGTCCTCGCCGGACTCGCGCTCGCCGATCGCCTGGGAGACGACGTCTCCTTCTACAAGATCGGCCTCGGGCTCCTGACAGGTGGCGGTCTGGCGCTGGCCCGCGAGCTGCGGGACGAGCGTGACAAGCGAGTATTCCTAGACCTCAAGCTCTTCGACATACCGCAGACGATCCGTTCAGCGGTCCGGGGGCTCTCCGGCCTCGGCCTCGATTTCCTGACGGTCCAGGGCGACCCCTCCGTGGTCGCGGCGGCGGCCGAGGGGGCCGCCGGCACGTCGACGACGATCCTCGCCGTGACCTTCCTGACTTCGTCCGACCGGAGCGATCTCGATGACGCCATGATCGAGCCCGGCGCCGTGGGCCAGCTCGTCGCGGAGCGCGCTCGGCGGGCCTTTCTCGCCGGTGCGGGCGGCGTCATCGCGTCGCCGAACGATGCCGCGGCGATCCGCGAACTCCCTGTGGCCGAGGGCCGGCTGATCGTTTGCCCGGGCGTTCGGCCCAGCGAGGTGCGGCGGGACGATCAGAAGCGCGTGGCGACGCCGGCGGAGGCATTTCTGGCCGGCGCGGACCACATCGTCATCGGTCGCCCGATCCTCGCCGCCTCCGACCCCGTTGCGGCCACGCGCGCGATCCTCGATGAGATACGTACCTGAAGCCCACCCCTCTCGATTGCCGGGCGGCTTGGCGCCGAGGCAGCTCGCAATGCCTTCGGCCCCGTCGGCACGGCTTGCGATGCGCGATGGCTCAAAAGAAGTGGGACCCTGAAGCCGCCGCCCGATCAGGACATCCAGACCGCGCTGGCAATACTGCATCTAACTCGACTGCGGATGTCGAGACGGCACGTGCTGGCGATCCAAGGACAAGAGCCGTTGCCTTTGGCGTCACGGTTCTCGAATGCTCCGCATGCCGGACCTCAGCCTCGTCTCCCCGGGCACGGCGAATTGTAGCTGGGAATGCGCGCGGTCTGCCACTTCGCTTTTAGACTGACGTCCTGCTGCTTCAGGCGCGGTGTCCGCCGACAAGGGCCGAGATTTCGCCGACCCTGTCCTCCAGGAGGTTCCGGTCGGCGCGGGTCTCGACGTTCAGGCGCAGGAGCGGCTCGGTATTGGAGGCCCGCAGGTTCATGCGCCAGGCCGGGAACGTCAGGCTGACCCCGTCCATCCGATCCTCGCTTTCGGCCTCGGGACCGAAGGCGTCGACCACGCGCTCGATGACGGCTGCCGGGTTGTCGACCGAGAAGTTGATTTCTCCCGAGGAGGGAAACCGTGTTCGCCGTTCCTCCACGAGCGCCTCGAGCGGGGCGCCGAGTTCCGCCATCCGGGCCGCAACGAGAAGCCACGGGATCATGCCGCTGTCGCAGTAGGCGAAGTCCCGGAAGTAGTGGTGGGCCGACATCTCGCCGCCATACGCGGCCTTTTCCGCCCGCATCGCGGCCTTCAGGTGCGCATGCCCCGTGCGCGAGGCGACGGCGCGCCCGCCACATCGTGCAACGGCATCCCGGGTCGCCCAGACGATCCGCGGGTCGTGGACGATCGTGGCGCCCGGCTCGCGGGCAAGGACGCTTTCGGCCAGGAGAGCGACGACGTACTCGCCTTCGACGAAGCGACCTGCGCCATCGAAGAAGAAGCAGCGGTCGAAATCGCCGTCCCACGCGACGCCCAGCGACGCGCCGGCTTCGGTGACCGCCTCCGACGTCGCGCCCCGGTTCTCGGGGAGGAGCGGGTTCGGTATCCCGTTCGGGAACCGTCCGTCGGGCTCCGGATGCAGGCGGACGACGTCGGGCGCGCGACCACGCCTGTCGAGTTCCTCGACGATGGCCGCGAAGGTCGGACCGGCAGCGCCGTTCCCGAAGTTCGCGAGAAGCCGCAGGGTCGAGATCCCGCCCGCATCGGCGACGAAGTCGCAAACGTGGCTCGCATAGCGACCGCGGATGTCGAGCGGCGCGCGTACGTCGGCGCCCGACACCGCAGCGGCGTCCGCCGCTGCGGCCGATATGGACGAGAACTCCTCGCCGGTCAGCGGTCGACTGCCCGGGCCCACCAGCTTCATGCCGTTGTAGCTGATGGGGTTGTGGGAGGCCGTGACCATGATCCCGCCGCCGCTGCCGGTGGCCTCGGTGGCAAAGTAGACCTCCTCGGTTCCGCAGAGGCCGAGGTCCAAGACCTCGACGCCCGCATCCCCGAGGCCGCGGGAAAGCGCAGCGACGAACGCCTCGCTTGAGTCCCTCGGATCGCGCCCGACCACGACGCTCGCCGGCCGCATGATATCGGCAAAGGCCCGGCCGATCCGCGCGCAGATCCCTTCGTCGAGATCTTGGCCGACCTGACCGCGGATGTCGTAGGCCTTGAAGCAGGTCAGCGACACCCGGATACCCTCTGCTTTACCGACATGACCGCGGGGCGCCGGCGCTCAGCCTACTCGCGCATCGAGCGGTTGAAGTAATCCGTCAGAGGCTTCGTCAGGTAGGCGAGCGGCGTCCGCTCTCCCGTATGGATGTAGGCCTCCACGGGCATACCCGGAACCAGCGTCTGTTCGCCGAGCCTTTCGATCTGGCCGTCGTCGGGCATGATCTCGACCCGATAGAAGGACTGCCCGGTCGTCTCGTCCGTCAGAACGTCGGCGGAAAGTTCCGAGACGTGCGCATCGATCTCCGGCGTCTGCCGCTGGTCGAAGGCCGTGAAGCGCAGACCAGCCTCCTGTCCGACAAGCACTTCGTCGATGTGGATCGGCTGCAGCCGGACCGCGACCACCAGCGGCTGATCCTGGGGGATAATGTACATGATCGGCTGGCCGGCCTGGATCACGGATTTCACGGCGAAGACCTGAT
>CAYMRW010000111.1:0-7249 GCA_964392825.1 uncultured Rhodobacterales bacterium | reverse complement strand
ACGCCCATGCCGTCGTATCGCGTCGGGCATCGCAGGGCCCGGCAACCGACCTCGTCAAAGGCCCGCCAGCGATTTCGGACCGGGCAACTCGGTCCGATCTATGTCGTACATCGGGCGGTCGTTCGTCGCCGACGCGGGGCGCCCGCCCGACCCCCGGCAGACGCCAAAGAAAGGGCGCCCGACCTCGCCGGGCGCCCTCTGCGTCGTCTCGAAGGGGGCCGTCTCAGCCCTCGGGCTGCTCCTCCGCGCGCTCCTGCGCCATCGCGGTGATGCGCTGGGCGAGCGCCGGGTCGGCCTGCGCCGCCTCGCCGATCTCGACGTACTCCTCGAGCGTGATGCCCTCGGATTCCGAGATGGCGTCGCGGATCTCGGTGTTCGCCTCCTCGGCCAGCGCCTGCTGCTCGGCCTCGGTCGCGGCCTCCTGCACGCGCGGCGTGTAGCTTTCCATCAGCGTCTGCACCTCGATCGCGGCGTCGACGAAGCTCTCGAGCTTCTCCTCGCTGTAGGCCATCTGCTGCATCTCGCTCTCCTGCTGGGTGTCGGTCTCGGTCGTCGCGTCCTGCGCGAGGGCCGGCGACAGCGATACCGCGCCCAGCCCCGCGGCCGCGACGGCCGTCTTCATCCATGTAAGTCGGGTCACTTGACCTCCTCGACTGATTGCGCCGGTGCCTGGCCCCGGCATTTTGCGTCTGCGCCACGTGTGGCACCGCCCCCGCGCCTTCAACCGGGATCGCTCGATGAGGCGCCGTCGCCGGCGGGTCCTTGCCGCCCGGCGTGTCATCGACTTGGGCGGGGGGTGCGATTTTCGCTTGCTCCGCCAGGCCGAACGGCGCATACGGCGGGGCGCTACGTTATGTCTATCGACCACTGTCTCCGCTTCAGGCTTCAGTTTCGATCGCGACCGACTGAGCCGGGCTGCCGCACTCCCGCGGGCAGCGACACGACAAGGAGACCTCACGATGGCCAACGGCACCGTGAAGTGGTTCAATACGACCAAAGGTTACGGCTTCATTCAGCCCGAGAACGGCAGCAACGACGTGTTCGTGCACATCTCGGCGGTGGAGCGTGCAGGCCTGACCGGCCTCGCCGACAACCAGAAGGTCACCTACGACCTCGAGCGCGGCCGCGACGGGCGCGAGTCGGCGACGAACATCGCCCTCGCCTGAGCGCAGGCGCCGACAGCAACGAATGACGGGGCGCCCGCCCGAGGGCGCCCTTTTTCGTCGCGGCTCTGCCCGGCATCCGAGACCTCCGGCCGCTTGACCCGGGTCAAGGTCGCCCCCCGAGGGGCAAGGCATGGTCGCGACCGAACGAAGGAGGACGCATGTCGCACACGCCCCATGAACTTGCCGACGAGTTTCCCGGCAAGGCCGACGCCATCCATTCCCTGCGCGAAGCCGACCAGCACTTCCGGCGGCTGACGGACGAGTACCATCAGGTCAATCGCGCGATCCACCGGGCGGAGAGCCGGACGGAACCGACGAGCGAGGAACACGAGGAGGAGTTGCGCCGCCGGCGAATGCGCCTGAAGGACGAGATCGCGACGCATCTGCGCTGACGGGATCGGGCGATGGGGCGTTCAGCCCCCGGTGTCCAGCCGCTTCTTGATCTCGTGCCAGAGCGCGCTGGCTTCCAAGGCCGCCTTGCCATGCCGCCGCTCCTCGACGGCGCTGCGCCCCCGCCCCGCCGCTGCGGCGAAGTCCACTCGGTTGCCGATCCTGGTCGTTGCCTGCGCACCGTCGATGCCGCTCAGGCCCTCGGCCATCTCGTCCAGCATGCGGGCCCGCGGCGGTACCCGGTTCAGGACCACGAGCGTCGGCCGCCCCTCGCGCCTGGCCAGGTCGAGAACGCTCTCGGTTGCCCAGAGATCGAGATGCGAGGTCGCGATCGGCACGACCACAAGGTCGCTTGCCCGGAGGGCAGGACGCAAGTCTGCGTCGACCTTGGGCGGCGTGTCGACGAGCACCAGGTCGTGACTGGCAGCCAGCTTCTCGCATTCGTAGGTGACGCCCCACGCGCTGGCCGTGGCGAACCCCATCTCCGGTGCCCCGGTCTCGCGGCGGATCATGAACCACCGGCCGAGGCTCCCCTGGGGATCGGTATCGAGGAAGGCGACGGAAAGCCCCTCGGCGAGGGCGGCGCAGCCGATGTTGATGGCGAGGGTCGTCTTTCCGGACCCCCCCTTCTGCTGCGCAAGCGTGACGATGTGCCCCAAGCTGCCCTCCGGTGCCGCAGCGCAGCGTAACGCCGGGTGACGGGGGCGGCAACTGGCGGACTAGCAGGCGACGTGCGAATGCGCCTCGTCGAATGTCAGGGTCCGCACGAGGTTCTGCAGGTCATCCTCCGCAAACGGCTGAGCCAGGGGATGCCACCCTTCCGCGACGATGCGGTCGGCGTGCCGACCGTGGAGGCAGATGAGCCAGCCGCCGAGGGCCGCGACCCGTGTACCGAGGGCGCTGTTCCGGGTGCTCTCGAAGCCGACGCCCGAGATCGCTCCGGTCAGCCGCTCGACGCCGTCCAGCGCGCTCATGGCCTGCTCGGCGCCGCGTGCCTCGACGATGACCGCGCTGGGGAACAGTTCCAGCAGGCCTTGCGCCATGTCGAGCTGCACGAGCGCCTGCTCCTCGACGAGAAGGAATGTCTTGCGATCCTGCATGCCCGAACGACCTGAACCCTCCTAAATCCACGCTACCTTGGAACCCTTCGAAGTCACCTGTCATTAACGTGAGACATAGGTGCGGAGCGATATGATGCGCGTCAAATGCGCCGACTGTCCCCTCAGGAAGAAGCCGGTGTTCGCCGAGCTGAGCGACGACGAAGTCCTTTTCATGCAGGATTTCAAGGTCGGTGAACTCGATGTCGAACGGGGCACCGTGGTCCTGCTCGAGGGGTCGAACAGCCCACAGCTTTTCACCGTTCTCCACGGCATGGGCCTACGTTACAAAACGCTTCCGAACGGCCGCAGGCAGGTTCTCAACTTCGTCTATCCCGGGGATTTCCTAGGGCTGCAGGCCGGGCTGATGCGCGAGATGAGGCATACGGTCGAGGCGTCGACCAAGATGACGCTCTGCGTTTTCGACCGGAAATCGCTCTGGCGCGTGTTCCGCGAGCATCCCACGCGGGCCTTCGACCTGACCTGGCTCGCGGCCGAGGCGGAGCATTTCCTCGGCGACGCCATAGCGACGATCGGGCAGAAGGACGCCGAGGCCCGGGTCGCCTGGGCCCTCGTCAAGGTGTTCTCGCGCAGCGAGGAGTTGGGACTCGTTGTCGGAAGCTCGTGCCCCCTCCCGTTCCGCCAGCAGGATCTCGCCGATGCGCTGGGTCTTTCGCTGGTCCACACGAACAAGACGCTGGCGCGGTTCCGCGAGCGGCAACTTGCCGTCTGGCACGGCGGCAAGCTCCGCATCCCGGATCTCGAGCCGCTCTGCGAAATCGGAATGGTCGAGGAGGCGAGGCGCGGGGCTCGACCGCTCATGTAGTTGGCACGACGTCGAGGTCAGACCCCGACGTCGTGCCGTGCGAACGCGCCCGTTCAATACCAGCGGCTGATCGAAGGCGATCGAACCGGTCGACGTCTTCGTGGGAACGCAGGAAACAACGCGAACCGGTCGCCCGCTGGACGTGTTTGGTCGGAAACAGTGAACCGAGCAACGCTTACACGATGAGTCGTAACGGCGGCGGCGACCGAGCGCTATTAAGTGCGACACATGACCCATGCCGTGTGACCGATGTTCCCGGAACCTGCCCCAGACCGCAACGTTCTCCCGCGGACGCCCCGAGCGGGCACCGACGCAGGAGACACCACATGGATTTGGGCATTCAGGGGCGGCGCGCCCTCATCACGGGCGGGGCCGGGGGCCTCGGCCGCGCCACGGCCAGCTTTCTGAAGGAGGAAGGGGTCGAGGTCGTCCTCACCGATGTTTCGCAGATCGATCTCGATGCCGCAACGGAAACGCTCGGTGTCCGCGGCTATGCCGCCGACCTCACCGACGAGTCGGCGGTCCAGGACCTGAAACGGCGCGTGGAGGGCGATCTCGGCCCGGTCGAGATCCTGGTCTCGAACGCCGGCGTCACCGGCGCCAAGGGCGACCCCCTCGAGATGCAAGACGAGGACTGGGAGGAAGCCTGGGCCACCGACTTCATGTCCGCCGTCCGCGTGATGCGCGCCTTCGTCCCCGGCATGGCCCAGCACGGCTGGGGCCGCGTCGTCGCCGTGGTGTCCGAAAACGCGGTACAGCCCTACTGGGACGAGGCGGTCTACAACACGGCCAAGGCCGCGCTTCTCAACTTCTGCCGAGGCCTGTCGCGCAAGTACCCCAAGAAGGGCGTGCTCGTGAACACCGTCGCCCCGGCGTTCATCGAGACGCCGATGACGGACATGATGATGGACAAGCGGGCCGAAGAGATGGGCGTCTCGCGCGACGAGGCGATCGCCAGCTTCCTCGCCGAGGAGCGTCCCTATCTCGCCCTGGAGCGGCGCGGCAAGTCCGACGAGGTGGGCGCGGTGATCGCGTTTCTCTGCTCGGAGCGGGCGAGCTTCGTCAACGGCGCGTCATGGCGAGTCGACGGCGGCGCCGTAGCGACCATGGGGGTGTGAACGCGTGGCCGAAACGAGATCCGCCATCGTCGTGGGCGGCACGGCCGGGATCGGCCGCGCCGTCGTCACCGCACTGCTCGACCGAGGCTTCCGCGTCGGCGTCATTGCGCGGGGGCAAGACCGCCTGCGGGCGCTCGAGACCGATCATCCGGGCCAAGTCAGGGCCGTGAAGGCCGACGCCGGGATTGCGTCTGAGGTCGAGGCCGCCACCGGCACCATCGTCGATGCCCTGGGCGTGCCCAGCGTCTGGGTGAACGCGGCGATGCTGACGAGCTTCTCGCCCTTCGAGCGGATGGACGTCGACGAATTCGAGGCGATCGTCCGCACAACCTTCCTGGGGCAGGTCAACGGGACGCGATCGGCGCTCGGCGTCATGGACCGCGGGCAGATCGTCAACATCGGCTCGGGGCTCGGCTATCGACCCGTTCCGTTCCAGTCGGCGTACTGTGCCGCCAAGCACGCGATCAACGGCTTCACATCCGCGGTTCGCTCCGAGCTCCTGCGGTCGAAACGCCCGATCGACCTCAGCCTCGTACAGCTGCCGGCCGTGAACACCCCGCAGTTCGAATGGGCGCGCAACAGGCTCGAAAAGATGCCGCAGCCAGCCCCCCCGATCTTCCAGCCCGAGGTCGCGGCGAAGGCCGTAATGCAGGCCATCGACGAGGGCAGCCGCGAGATCTTCGTCGGCAAGTCGGTGCTGCAGCTCGTCTTTGGCGACATGGTCCTGCCCGCCTTCATCGACCGGAAGCTGGCCGAGGAGGGCGCCGAGATGCAGAAGTCGGAAACCGACGATCCCGGTGGGCGCCCCGACAACATCATGGGCCCGGTTCAGAGGGAGGGAACGGCGCATGGCCGCTTCGACGACCGCGCCCACGACAGCGGCGTGATCGTCGATGCCGACCAGGTGCGCAAGCTCGCCTTCTTCGGTGTTCCTGCGCTTCTGGCGATCATCGCCTTCGTCCTCGGCCTCCTCATCGGCTAGCCGGGGAGGAGCACCTCGACGGGGCGGCCGCCGATGTCGTGCGGCAGCGTGATCGTGGCGCCCCCCTCGAACCTGGCGGCCGAGAAAAGGCCCCGCCACCCGGCCTCCGCCGCGGGCAGCTCGAGCGTGGCGGAGGTATCCTGCTCGAGCGCCGCGAGAAAGCGCAGGCCGCGCATCGTCGCGACGACCACGGCACGGGCATCGTTCTCGGCGCGCTCGAAGGCGAACCAGACACCGGCGTCATCGCCGCGCGCCGGCAGCGCGCGGTAGGCACCCCGAGTGAACAGCCCCGGCATCTGCCGCCTGATCGGCAGCACCGCCCCGACCACGTCGAGCTTCGTCAGCGGCCGGCCTTGCGGACCGGCGGCCTCGAGCGCGGCGGCGGCGGCGGCGAAGTCGACCGGGCGACGGTTGTCCGGATCGACCAGGGAATAGTCCCCGATCTCGCTTCCCTGGTAGATGTCCGGCACGCCGGGTACCGTCAGCTTCAGCAGTGTCTGCGTCAGCCCGTTGATCCGCCCGGCCCGCGCAAACGGCATCACCGTGGCGTGGAAGTCGGCGTGGAACGCAGTGTTCCCGGGCGCGAAGAGGGTTTCGATGTAGTCGCCGATCGCCGTCTCGTAGACCTCGTCCTCCTCGGTCCAGGTCGTGCGCAGCTTGGCCTCGCGCAGGGCTTTCACCTTGTATTCGAGAAACCGCTCGCGCATCGCCTCGAGCGTTTCGGCGTCGGGCGGCGCATCGCCCTCGGGCCAGATGCCGGCCAGCGCCTGATAGATCGCCCACTCGTTCGCCGGCTCGGGCACGCCGCGCCGGACGGTACCCGCAGCCATCGCGCGCCAGCGCTCCACGCCGTCCAGCCAGTCCTGCGGCCGTTCCGACAGCGTGTAGAGACGCGCCCGGCTGTCCTCTCCACGCTTCGTGTCGTGCGTCGCCGTCGCCGTCAGGCCCTCCGGCTGCGCCTGCCGCCGGGCCGCGAACTGCGCGTGCACGTCGAGGCTGCGCGCCGGCGGATGCACCGGGTCGCAGCCTACCTCGTTGTAGGCGAGGATCGCCGCGTGACGGTAGAACAGCGTGTCCTCGACCGCCTTCGCCATGGCCGGCCCCGTGAGCTGCTGGAACCGCGCCCTGACCTCCCAGGCCTCGGGCGCCGACAGCGCGTCGAGCACGGCCCCCGCCCCCGGCGCCGCCTCCGACGCCGCGGCGAGCGCCGGGCGCAGGATCTCCATGTCGGCCTTGGAGAAGCCTTCGCGCGTCCCATAGGTCCGGTAGACGGGCAGCGCCACGATCAGCGCCACAAGCCCCTCGCGCACGGCCGCCTCCTCGGCGCCGGTTCGGTCCACGATCATCGAGACGAGGCGGGAAAGCTCGCCCTCGAAGTTGTGGACGACGATCTGGCGCTTGGCCGAGTCCCGCCGCTGTGCCGCGGGAGGTGCCGTTGAGGTCTCGGCATACGCCGCCTCGAGCTCCGCCGCGCCGGGGCGCGAGAGAAGAAGATCGGACATCGCCGCGATGAACTCGTAGCCCGTGGTCCCCTCCACCGGCCAGTCGGGCAGCGTCTCGTCCCCTTCGACGATCTTCTCGACGACCAGCCACACGTCCGGCCCGACCGCCTCCCTGAGGCGCCCGAGGTAGGCCGCGGGGTCGCTCAGTCCGTCGACGTGGTCGACCCT
>CAYMRW010000110.1:0-7262 GCA_964392825.1 uncultured Rhodobacterales bacterium | reverse complement strand
GGCGGACCGCGCACATCGTCGACCCGCGGACCTCCCGACCCGTTCCGGGCAACGTTCGCCAGGTCACCGTCGCCGCCCGGCGCGCGGCGCACGCCGATGCCTGGGCGACGGCACTCCTCGTCCTCGGGGTGGAGGCGGGGCCGGACCTCGCCGATCGATCGGGCCTCGCCGCGCTCTTTCTCCGCGACGACGGGGGCGAGGTGATGACCGCGGGCTTCTCCGATCTGGTGGTGGCGTAGATGGCGACGCTCGCGCTCGGCATCCTGGTCGTCATGACCGCCATCGGCGGGCTCGCGCTCGGCGTCCTTTGCGGCCGTCCGCCGCTGCGCGGCTCGTGCGGCGGCCTCGCCTGCCGCAATGCCTGTGCGGGCTGTCCCAAGAGGCGCCCGTGAGCGCCGGCCCCAGGGTCGCCGACTACATGGTCCGTCGGCCGGTAACGCTGGAGCCGGGGACGGAGATCAACCGCGCCGTGGCGACCCTTCTCGACCGCGGCATCTCCGGCGCGCCGGTCGTCGACGCGCAGGGCTGGCTTCTCGGCATGCTGTCGCTGAAAGACTGCCTGCGCGCCGCAGTGCATGCGAGCTACTACCGCGACTGGGGCGGCACGGTCGCCGACTACATGTCGAAGCCCGCCGAGACCCTCGACGCCGAGACCGGGATCGTCGAGGCGGCGGAGACGTTCCTCGCCAGCCGCTACCGCCGCTTTCCGGTGATCAGCGACGGGCGCCTCGTCGGCCAGATCAGCCGGGCGGACATCCTGGCCGCAATGCGCGACGAATGGGGGTAGGGGGCCGGCCTTCGGCCCCCTCGGGTCCTCAGCCGCGGCTGATCGGGATCTTCCGCGTCTTCTCCTCGGTCTCGGCGGGGCGCGGAATGGTCAGCGTCAGCACGCCGTCCTTAAAGGCGGCCTTGACCGTGTCCGTCTCCGGCATGAAGCCCAGCGGGATCTGCCGGCGGAAACTGCCGTAGCGCCGCTCGACGACGTGGTAATCCCTTTCCTTCCGCTCGCCGCCCGACGACTTCTCGCCGCGGAGCGTCAGGACGCCGTCGGTGACCGAGACGTCGAGTTCATCCTCCTTCACGCCCGGCAGTTCGGCGGTGATCTCGATCGCCCCGTCCTTCTCGGTGACGTCGATCGCTGGCATCACGGCGAATCCCTGCTCGCCGCCCTGCTCGCCTGCGGCCGGTGCCCAGAAACGGTCCATGTCGCGCTGCAGCATCCGCCAGAGCGGCGAGACCGTCGCGTCTCCGAAGACGCCTGGAAGGTTCCGGTTCATAGCTCTCCTCCATGACATGCAATGCTCCGAATATGTAGGAGCCTACTGGTCGAGGCGGGAGAGGGGATTGACGCCGATCAAGACTGTCAGGGTCGATCGAAAAGGCTGCCGGCGAGATAGGCGATCAAGGCCGCGGTGCCGCCGATGAACAGCGTCTCGAGCGCCGAGCGCCACCACGGCGCGAGCGACCAGCGGCTCTTGGCGGCGCCGATCCCGGCGAAGACCACGAGCGTCAACGCGATCGAGACGGTGAGCGCACGGTCTAGCCCGAGCAGGAACGGCATGAGCGGCACCATCCCGGCGGCGAGGAACGCGAGGAAGGTCGCGACCGCCGCCCGCATCGGCACCGGATCGATTGGGGACATGCCGCGCTCCACCAGCATCGTCTCGATCCAGGTCTCGCGGCGGGCGGAGATCACGGCCGTTGCCTCGTCGAGCGTGCTGCCGGCGAGGCCCTTCGCGGCGAGGATGCGCCTCAGTTCGGCGCGCTCGACCTCGGGCGCGTCGTCGATGGCGCTGCCCATCATCGCGCGGCGCTGGCGGCTCTCGTCGAGTTCGGCCTTGGTGCCGGAATAGTTTCCTGCCGCCATGCTGAACCCGTCGGCGAGCACGTTGGCGATGCCGAGCGCGATGATGACCCGTGGCGAAAGGTCGGCGCCGGCGACCCCCGCGACGATGGCGAAGGTCGTCACCGCGCCGTCTATGCCGCCGTAGATCAGGTCCCGCAGATGCCCGCGGCGCGGCTTGTGGTCTTCCGTCGCCATCCCCGCCTCCGGTCCCGCCTCGCCCCGAGGCTAGCGGGACCGGGACGGCAAGGGGAGGGCCGTCAGAAGCCCGCCTTGATCCGCTCGAACGCCTCGGAGTGCTTCTGCCGCAGCTCGTTCGAGATCGGCAGCTGCGCCAGGATCGGGGCGTCGATCGGGCCGAGGCCCACCTCGGCCAGTTCCTCCTCGCCGATCTCGGACATCGCGGCGGCGTTGGCCGAGCCCCAGCCGCCCTCGAGCAGCGGTCGCGTCGAGGTCGGGTGCAGGAAGGCGTTGACGAAGTCGTAGGCCTGGTCCTCGGACCCCTCGCCCTCGGCGAGGTTGGCGTAGCCGCAGAGCCAGAGCGACGAGCCTTCCTCGGGCTCGCGCTGAAAACCGATGGGGAAGCCCTCGGCCGCGAGCGCCGGCAGCGTCTCGTTCCACGCCCACGAGATCAGCACCTCGCCCGTCGCCATCAGCTGGTTCAGCTCGGCGGGGTCGGCCCAGAACGTGCGCAGGTTCGGCTGCGCCTGGCGCAGCCACTCGGCCGCCGCCTCGAACTCGGCGTCGGTGACCTCCTGCCAGTTCGTCACGCCCGTCGCGAGATAGGCCAGCGCAAAGGCGTCGTCGACGTTGTCGGGCATCGCCATCCGCCCCGCATAGGCCGGGTTGTGGAACACCGCGAGCGAGGCCACGTCCTCGGCCGGCACCTCGTCGGTGTTGTAGGCGATCGCGGTCGATCCGTAGTCGGTGGGCAGGAAGAAGAGCTCCTCGCTGCCCGCGGTGACGTCCTGGCCGGTCAGGTCGGTGTTGAGGTCGCCCGCGGCCTCGATGCGGCTGACGTCCCAGGGCTCGATGATGCCCGAGGCCTGCCACTTGGGGACCGAACCGGCGCAGAGATGGCTGACGTCGGCGCGGAAGCCCGAGGCGAGCTTCTGGAACGCCTCCTCCTCGTCGCCGAAGAAGGCGAATTCGGGGCTGCCGCCGTGCTCCTCGACAAAGGTCGAATGGTAGTCGGGGTTCTCGAACCCGGCATAGTCGAAGACCAGGAGGTCCTGCGCCGATGCGGCGGTGGCGAGCGCCAGGAGGCTGCTCGCAAGGGGGAGTACTCGTGTCATCTGCCTTCTCCGGAGGTCGCTCTTTGGCGGCGAGGCTAGAACAGCCACCGCGCAATGCAAACCGCCCCCGTGCTCACATGATCGCGGGCCGGGACAGGCGCTTCCGGACCCGCGGCGGCCGGCAGCCGACCGCCGCGGGGAGGGGCGTCAGAGCATGCCGACGAAGCGCAGCATGTTCTCGAAGGAATCGACGTGATCGCCGTCGCCGAAGCTCGGGCCGTCCTTCGGCGACCAGTTGCCGGCGTTCCAGTACGACTCGGGGTCGTTCACCACGAGGCCGATCAGGGTGTTGGCGACGATATGGCTGCCGAGCGGACCGAGGTGCTCGCCCGCGCCCAGCGTCTCCGCCTCCTTGAGGAGGTAGAACCAGAGCGGGGTCTCGTCGACGAAGCCGCCGTCCTGCACCGCCTGTCCGGTCGGCCCCGAGGTCAGCTGCGCCTGCGACAGCACGGGCACCTGGATGCCCTTGCTCGCCAGCGCCGCGATGCAGGCCTGCGCGTGCGGCACGTTGAGCTTGTGCCCGCGCCGGAGGTTGCGCCGCGCCAGGTGCCTGAACACGCCCGGCGGCTCGTTCTCCATCTCGCTGAGGGGAAACGCGACCTGCGCGTCGATGCTGCGCGCCGAGCGCACAGGCCGCCCGGCATCCGTCTTCGCGAACCGTTCCCACTCGATGATCCAGTCGAGCGGCAGGTTCGTGTCCGCCCCGTCCATCATGCCGTTGCCGGTGAACTTGAAGAGGAAGGGAAAGTCCGCGAGCGGCAGCAGTTGCGTGGAGCCGTTCTTGGGTTCGCCGAAGAAGCGGTTGTGGTCGTAGGCGCCGCGGATCATCGAATGCCCGAAGCGGAACCCGGCGACCGAGAACTCGACCGGCATCGGCATCCGCGCGGTCCCGGGCGAGCCGTGCTGGTCGAACAGGCTCTGGTAGAGCGGCGCCGCCGCGTCGCGCACCTCGCGCGCGATGTCCGGGTCGCAGACGAGGGGCAGGTAGGCGTTCACGACGAGCCACTGGTAGTGCCATCGCGTCAGTTGCCGGGCGTCCTCGAAGCTGCCCCCGCTGCGGTCGTGCATCACGTTGTGGAGGCGCAGCATGGCCACGTGGGTCTGCGCCACGAGCAGGTTCTCGTCGTTGCGCCCGTCGCCGATGATGGCGCGGGAACGCCGCGGCGTGGTGCCGTCGGGCTGGAAGAAGACGCCGCGCAGGGGCTCATCGAGCGCGTCGAGCTCGCTCAGGGTCAGGTCGCCGCGGTCGAGGAGGAGGCCGAGCCGCGGCAGGTCGACCGCCGGGTCCGCCGGCAGCGGCGGCCGCCCGAGGTTGCGGTCGACCCCGAGGCCGAGGCGCATCTTGCCGGTCAGCGTCGGATGACGCATCAGGCCCGCGACCTTGTCGGCGAAGGTGTCGTTGGTCTCGCTGTCGCCGTAGAGGCTGTCGAGACCGAGCGATCCGTCGCGCAGGTTCAGCAGGTTGTCCTGCACGAAGGTCCTGTCGAGCGGAGAGATGTCGCCGTCGATCACCGACATCCCGGCCTCGCGGTCGGTGTTGGCGGTGATGTCGTGGTCGATGAACTGGCCGAAATAGGTGAGGATGGCCGGCAGCCGCGAGTTCTGTGCGGCGCTGTCCGGCGCGGGCTCGACCATCGCATCGGCGAGGGCGTCGAGCTTCGCCTCGATCCCGCCTTCGTGAGCGATCCCGCTCGCGTAATCGAAGTAGTACCGGAAGGGTCCGCCGATCGGCGCCGGCGTTTCGTCGAGGAGTGCGGCGTCCCCCGGGGACACGGCCTCCGCCATGACGACGGTTCGAGCTTCGCTCGCCGCCGGCATCGCTTCAAGGGCCTGTTTCAGAACGACATGTTCGCCATGGCGCAAATTGAAGAGCATAACACAAACTTTCGGAAAAAGTGAAATAAGTGGTGGAATATTACCACGAGAATCGGGATTTCGCAATCTGAACCAGAAGCCCGCACGATCGCGCAACCGCATCGGCGCGGTCTCTCGCGACCCCGTCGCCGCGCGCGTGTCGCGAAAGCTCGCGGAGACGCTCGCCGGTCCTCGGGGCCGGCGGCCAAGCGCGGCCCCGGGTCTCCGCGCCGGTCGCCGCGCGACTCAGGCGGTGACGTCGACGACCACGCGGCCGCGGATCCGGCCCTTGAGGATCTCGGCGCCGAGCCGGGGCAGGTCGTCCAGGGTGGCCATCTCGACCATCGCCTCGACCTTGTCCATCGGCAGTTCGCCCGCGATCCGACCCCAGGCCTCGACCCGGTCGGCATGGGGCCGCATGACGCTGTCGATGCCGAGGAGGTTGACCCCGCGCAGGATGAAGGGCGTGATCAGCGCGCCCTCGATCGGAGCCCCGCCGGCGAGGCCGACGGCCGCGACCGATGTGCCGTAGCGCATCTGCTTGAGCACCCGTCCGAGCATGACGCCCGCCACCGCGTCGACGCAGCCCGCCCAGCGTTCGCCCTCGAGCGGCTTCTTCGTCGTTTCGGCGAACTCCTCCCGCGGGACGATCTCGCCGGCGCCGAGGTCGCGCAGGTAGTCCTCGTGCTCCGGCCGTCCGGTGACGCAGGCGACCTCGTGCCCGGCCCGCGCCAGGATCGCCGTCGCGACCGACCCGACGCCCCCGGTCGCTCCGGTGACGAGGACCGGCCCGTCGCCGATGGCGAGCCCGTGCGTCTCGAGCGCCATGACGGCGAGCATCGCGGTGAAGCCCGCCGTGCCGACCGCCATCGCCTGCTTGGTCGTGATCCCGTCGGGGAGCGGCACCAGCCAGTCCGCCTTGACCCGGGCCTTCTCGGCGTAGCCGCCCCAATGCGCCTCGCCGACGCGCCAGCCGGTGAGGACGACCCGGTCGCCCGGGGCGTAGCGGTCGTCGTCCGACGTCTCGACGGTTCCGGCGAAGTCGATCCCCGGCACGTGCGGATAGGTCCGGACCAGTCCGCCGCCGGGCCCGATGCAGAGCCCGTCCTTGTAGTTCAGGGTGGAGTACTCGACGGCGACCGTCACCTCGCCCTCGGGCAGGCGATCCTCGTCAATGTCCCGAACCGCGGCCTCGGTCCCGTCCTCGGTCTTCTCGACGATCAGTGCGCGCATGTGTCCCTCCCCCTCGGTCGCCGCCGAGGAAGGACGAGTGCGCGCGGATGTTCAACCCCGCGCGAGGCGCGTGCTCAGTCGGCGCGCACCGGGATCGGCACGGCCACGGGGTCGGGCGTGCCGCCGCGCGGCCCCTCGTCCTCGGCCTCGGCCATGAGGAGGACCGATACGGCGGCCTGCGCGCCCGAGAAGACGATGCCGTTGAAGAACCAGAGCAGGAACGCGGCCAGATAGCCGCCGTCGACGTGGGTGACGAGATAGCCGATCCTGCCCACGTTCAGGCCGATCAGTGCCGCGGTGAAGACGGCGGCCAGAACGAAGCCCATGATGCAGGAGCGGATGTAGAACGCGACCAGCGGATTCTTGCGGGACATCGGGAACCTCCCCTCAGGTCCGGAACGTGGCACGGAGGCGGGCGTCAGCGGCCGCCCCCATCGTCTCGACGCCCAGCATAGCGCCCGAGTTCCCCGCGTCACGACGGATCATGCCCACCGCGACCGATATGCCGCGCCCGACGCCCCCACGCGGCCTCCGGGGCCGCCGTCACGGCGGGCCGTCCATGAGGAAGAGATCGGTCCCCCCGGGTCGCGCGCCGGCCGCCGTCAGCATCGCGTGCACTTGCCCCCTGTGGTGCGTCTGGTGGTTGAACATGTGCGTGACGAGCAGCCATCGGGGCTTTCTCACTTCGCGCTTCAGGACCCCCGACCACCAGGCGAGGTCGCCCTCGAGATCGGCGCCCGCGAGGCGCTCCGCCCAGGCCGCGATGCCCGCGTCGGCCTCGCTCCGCCGGCGGCGGAGTTCGCCCCAGTCCGGCACCCAGCCGGCGCTTTCCGGGATGCCGACGCCGGGTTTCTGCCACCCGGCGAAGCGGGACATCCACATCCGGTCGCCCCAGAGAAGATGCGCGAGGGTCTCGTGGATCGAGCCGAAAAAGGCGCCACGGTCGAGCCGGCGCGCCTCCTCGCCGATGCCGTCCGCGGCGGTGTAGAGCGAGCGGTTCTGCCAGGCGTTGTAGCGCGCCATGGTCTGCACGTGCC
>CAYMRW010000109.1:0-7276 GCA_964392825.1 uncultured Rhodobacterales bacterium | reverse complement strand
CGGGGGGCCGAGGCGCCTCCGCCCGGGATTGCCGTTCCGGGCGCGGCCGGGGCGGGCGTAACCGGCACCGCACGCCTGCGCGACCGGGGCCTGGCGAGGGTCGGGCCGGAGGGCGTTCCCTGACCCGCCTGCGTCCCGGCGTCGCCGGTGCGGTCCGAGGTGGTTCCGGCGGGCACGGCGCGCTAGGACGGCGGCGTCCGACCGGGGGTCCGTCCGTGCGCATCGTCTTCCTCGCCCTCGCCGTCTGGGGCGCCATCCACCCGATGACGTGGTTCGTCGCCTGGTTCCGCGCGAACGGCTGGAGCCTCGGCGGCATGATCGACGCCTGGTACGTCAACGAGGCGACGACGGGGCTGACCTGGGATCTGACCATCGCGGCGATCACGCTTTCGGTCTGGGTGCTGGCCGAGAGCGTCCCGCGGCGCGACTGGCTGGGGCTCGCCGCGATCCCGGCGACCTTCGGCATCGGTCTCTCCTGCGGGCTGCCGCTCTACCTCTGGCTCCGCGCGCGGCCGCGCTGATGGATCACTTCCTCTACCGCGACGGCGAGCTCTTCGCCGAGGACGTGCCGCTGGCCGACATCGCGGCCTGCGTCGGCACGCCGTTCTACTGCTACTCCGCGGCGACGCTGACGCGACACTTCCACCTCTTCGACGACGCCCTCGCCTGGGGGCCGCACCTCGTCTGCTACGCGATGAAATCGAACTCGAACCTCGCCGTCGTCAAGCTCCTCGGAGACCTCGGCGCCGGCGTCGACGTCGTCAGCGAGGGCGAGTACCGCAAGGCGCGCGCCGCCGGCATCCCGCCCGAGCGGATCGTGTTCTCGGGCGTCGGCAAGACCCGCCCCGAGATGCGCACCGCGCTCGAGGGAGGCGTCCGGCAGATCAACGTCGAGAGCGAGCCCGAGCTCGCCGCGCTCGACGAGGTGGCGCGCTCGCTGGACACGGTCGCGCCGATCACGCTTCGCGTGAACCCGGACGTCGACGCGGCGACGCATGCCAAGATCGCGACCGGCCGCAAGGAGGACAAGTTCGGCGTCCCGATCGACCGCGCCCGCGAGATCTACGCCGCCGCGGGGGCCATGCCCGGCATCCGCGTCGTCGGCATCGACGTCCACATCGGCAGCCAGCTCACCACCCTCGCGCCGTTCCGGGCGGCCTACGCCAAGATCGCCGACCTCGCCCGCACGTTGCGCGCCGACGGCCACTCGATCGAGCGGCTCGACCTCGGCGGCGGCCTCGGCATCCCCTACGCCCGGACGAATGCCGCGCCGCCGCTCCCGTCCGAGTATGGCGAGATGATCCGCGCCACCGTCGGCGATCTCGGCTGCGAGATCGAGATCGAGCCCGGGCGCCTGATCTCCGGCAACGCCGGGGTGCTCGTCGCACGCGTCGTCTACCTCAAGCGGGGCGAGGGGCGGGACTTCCTGATCCTCGATGCGGCGATGAACGATCTCGTGCGCCCGGCGATGTACGACGCCCACCACGACATCGTGCCGGTGCGGGAGCCGGGCGCCGCGGCCCCGGTGGCGCCGTTCGACGTCGTAGGGCCGGTCTGCGAGACGGGCGACACCTTCACCCGCGCCCGCGACCTTCCGCCGCTCGCCGCGGGCGACCTCGTCGCCTTCCGCTCGGCAGGGGCCTACGGGGCCGTCATGGCCTCGGAATACAACACCCGCCCGCTGGTGCCGGAGGTGCTGGTGCGCGGGGATCACTTCGCCGTCATTCGCCGGCGGCCGACGTTTGACGAGATGATCGCGCGCGATACCATCCCGACGTGGCTCTGACGCGGCATCCTCCGTATCGGGCCCTGACGCGCGGACGAATGACCGACCACAGGCCGCTCCCGCACGAGGCGATCAAACGCCTGCGCAGACCGCTTGCGCTGACCCGCCTCGGCATGGCGGCAGAGCGCCTCGTACGGGCGTTCTGGCCGGTCGCGACACTTCTGATGGCAGTGCTTGCGGCGCTGATGTTCGGCGTCCTCGACGGTCTTTCCTCCTGGCTCTCCGCGGGCCTCGCTGCGGCGGCCGTGGCGGGCTTCGCATACCTCGCCTGGCGCGGCGTGTGGCGGTTCCGCTTCCCGACCGCGGAGGACGCGCTGCGGCGGCTCGATGCGACGCTGCCGGGCCGCCCGATCGCCGCGATCACCGACGCCCAGGCGATCGGCAGCGGCGACGCCGATTCCGAGATGGTGTGGCGCGCGCACGTGATGCGGATGGCCGAGCGCGTGCGTGCGGCGCGGGCCCCGCGGCCCGACCTGAGCGCCGCCCGGCTCGACCCCTACGCGCTCCGCTACGCGGCGCTCATGGCGCTCGTCATGGCGGTCCTGTTCGGTTCCATCGCGCGCGTGGCGAGCGTCGGCGAGATCGCGCCGGGCGGTGTCGGCGTCGAGATCGCGTCCGGCCCGGTCTGGGAGGGCTGGGTGGAGCCGCCGTCGCATACCGGGCGCCCGAGCCTCTACCTCAACGACATTCGGCCCGGCCCGCTCGAGGTTCCCGCCGGCAGTCAGGTCTCGCTGCGCCTCTACGGCGAGGTCGGCGCCCTCAGCGTCACCGAGACGGTGTCGGGGGAGGGCGGGCTGCCCTCGACCGAACCGGCGCAGGAGTTCCGGGTCACCGAGGCCGGCACGCTGGCGATCGAGGGGGACGAGCGCACCGCATGGCAGATCGGCGTCCTTCCCGACGCGGCGCCGCGGGTGATGCTCGACGGTCCGGCGGAACGGACGGCGTCGGGCGACCTCGAACAAGGGTTCATCGCCTCGGACGACTACGGCGTCGTCGGCGGCAGCGCCGAGATCGTCCTTGACATCGGTGCCGTCGACCGCCGCCACGGCCTCGCCGTCGAGCCCGAACCGCGCGAGGCGGCGGTCCTCGACCTCCCCGCGGACTTCACGGGCGACGGGCGCGAATATGCCGAGGTGCTGTACGGGGAGTTCGCGCAGCACCCCTGGGCCGGACTGCCCGTGCGGCTGACCCTGACGGTGCTCGACGCCGCCGGGCAGGAGGGGTCGACCACGCCCGAGCCGCTGATCCTGCCGCAGCGGCGCTTCTTCGACCCCCTGGCGGCTTCGGTCGCCGAGCAGCGGCGCGACCTCCTCTGGACGCGGGAGAACGCGCCGCGCGCAGCGCAGATCCTGCGCGCCGTCAGCTACCATCCCGAGGATGTGTTTCGGTCCGAGACGGCCTACCTCCGCCTGCGCGTCATCGTGCGGCGGCTCGAGAACTTTACCCGCGTGGACCAGCTGACCGAGGAGCGGCGCGACGAGATCGCGGCAGCGCTCTGGGATCTGGCGCTGCTGCTCGAGGAGGGGGACCTCAACGATGCGCTCGAGCGGCTGCGGCGGGCGCAGGACCGGCTCGCCGAGGCGATCGAGAACGGCGCCACCGAGGAGGAGATCGCCGAGCTCATGCAGGAATTGCGCGAGGCGATGCAGGACTACATGCGCCAGCTCGCCGAGCAGTCCGAGGGGCAGGAGCAGGAGTTCGCCGACGGCGAGATGCAGGAGATGACGGGGCAGCAGCTCGACGAAATGCTGCAACGCCTGCAGGAGCTGATGGAGCAGGGCCGCATGGCCGAGGCGCAGCGGCTTCTCGACCAGCTGCGGCAGATGATGGAGAACATGCAGATCGCCCGCGGCCAGGGCCAGCAGGGCCAGAGCCCGGGCGAGCAGGCGATGCAGGACCTCGCCGAGACCCTGCGCGAGCAGCAGGAGCTCAACGACGATACGTTCGGCGACCTGCAGGAGCAGTTCGACCAGGGCCAACCGGGTCAGCAGGGCCAGCAGGGCCAGCAGCCCGGCCAGCAGTTCGGACAGGGCCAGCAGGGCCAGCAGGGTCGTCCGGGGCAGCAGCCCGGCCAGGAGTTCGGGCAGAACCAGGGTCAGGGGGGGCAGGGTCAGGCGCCCGGCCAGCAGCCCGGCGAGGGCGATCTCGAACAGGGCCTTGCCGACCGGCAACAGATGTTGCGCGACGAGCTGGCGCGCCAGCAGGGCAACCTGCCGGGCGTCGGAACGCCCGAGGGCGATGCCGCACGGGAGTCGCTCGACCGCGCCGGACGGGCGATGGACGGCGCCGAGGAGGCGCTGCGCGGGGAGGATTTCGCCGGGGCGCTCGACCGCCAGTCCGAGGCGATGGAGGCTTTGCGCGAGGGGATGCGCAATCTCGGCGAGGCGATGGCGCAGGAGCAGCAGCAGGGCCAGGGCCAGCAGGGCGAGCAGTTCGGTTCGGCCGAGGGCATGCAGCGCGACCCCTTGGGACGCATGCCGGGCGCCCAGGGCCGGGTCGGCACCGACGAGCAGCTCCTGCAGGGGGACGACGTCTACCGCCGTGCGCAGGAGCTGCTCGACGAGATCCGCCGCCGGTCGGGGGATCAGGAACGTCCGGACGCCGAGCTCGACTACCTGCGTCGCCTGCTCGAGCGCTTCTGAACCGGCGGATTCGTCAGATGTCGTCCGGCGCTGACGCAAGGTCGTCGATGACGCCCCGGATCGCGAGGAGCAGATCGTCGACCGCCGCGACGTACGACTCGAGCAGGGCTTCCGCGAAGGGCAGCACCGAGGCCAGCGGTCCGGACAATCCGTAGAGCAGGGCAGCGAGACCGACGAGACCGAGGCCGATCCCGAGGCCCACGCGAAACCCCCCGCGGCCGCGCTCGTGCCCGTCCCCGGGCGCTGCGGCGCGGGACGAGGCGGCGCGCAGCGTGGCGTTGATCGCCTCGGGATCGGGCAGGCCGCCCGTCTCGGCAGGCGCATGCCGCGTCTCCGGCATCTCCGGCGTCGCCGGCGCGGGGGCGCGGTCCGGCTGGACCTCCCGCAGCCCGCGCTGGCGCCGGACACGACTGTCGTGCGCCGCCTCCTCGCGCAGGATCGAGCGCACGCCTTCGGCGAGGGGGCGCCGCGGCGCGGGGGCATCGGCCGTGCCGGCCTCGGCGATGTCGGCGTCCGTCGGCACGGGCCCCGGGGCATCCGCGTCCGCCGCGCCGTCCTGATGCCAGACGTGGTCACAGGCGGAGCACTGGACGCGGCGCCCGGCGGGCGGGATCAAGCTGCCGTCGATGTCGTAGCGCGCGCCGCATTCCGGACATGTGACCAGCATCGCGAGTTCTCCCTCGTGCGTCGTGTGCGCGGCCGCCGCGCGCCCGCGCCGCCGACATCCGGGTGTACGCGGGCCAAGTCAATGCTAAGGCGGCACCATGGTCTCGGATGCCGTCCAGTGGCTGCGCTCGCTCGTCTTCAACGCGTCGATGTATGTCGCGATGGCGGTGATGGCGGTCGCCCTCGCCCCCCTCGTCCTCGTGAACGGCGACCGTGCGTTCTCGGCGGTGCACCTCTACTGCCGCTACGTGCGCTGGAGTGCGGCGTGGATGGTGGGGCTCAGGAGCGAGGTCCGGGGCGAGGTGCCGACCGACGAGGTCCTGATCGCCTCCAAGCATCAGTCGTTCCTCGACATCATCCTGATCGTCAGCGTCGTGCCGCGACCCAAGTTCATCATGAAGAAGGAGCTGCTCCGGGCGCCGTTCCTCGGCTGGTACGCCAAGCGGATCGGCTGCGTCCCGGTCGACCGCGGCAAGCGCGGACAGGCCGTCGACAAGATGCTGCGGGACGTGAACGCCGGACGCCTGCGGCCGGGACAGCTCATCATCTATCCGCAGGGGACCCGCGTCGAGCCGGGCCTGCCGCGGCCCTACAAGATCGGCACCGCGGTCCTCTACGCCCAGCTCGGGCAGCCTTGCGTGCCGGCGGCGACGAATGTCGGGGTCTTCTGGCCGCGCAACGGCGTCCTGCGGCGTCCGGGCCTGGCCGTGGTCGAGTTCCTGCCGCGGATCGCCGCCGGCCTGCCGCAGGGCGAGTTCATGCAGCACCTCGAGCGCGAGATCGAGGGGGCGTCCGACGCGCTGATGCGCGAGGCCGGGTTCCGGCTCGCCGACGCGCGGGGGTAATGGGTCAGGCGGCGAGGCTCTTGCTGCCCATCTCGAGGAACTTCTGCCGGCGCGCCCTGACGAGGTCGCCGCCCGAGGCCGACGACAGCTCGCCAAAGGCGCTCTGCACGGCCGCGCTCACCGAGGCGATCATCGCCGCCCGGTCGCGGTGCGCGCCACCCCGCGGCTCGTCGACGATGCGGTCGATGATGCCGAGCTTCTGCAGGTCCTGCGCGGTGAGGCGCAGCGCCTCGGCCGCGTCCTTGGTCCGGTTCGGGTCCTTCCAGAGGATTGAGGCGCAACCCTCGGGCGAGATTACCGAATAGACCGCATGCTCGAGCATGAGAACGCGGTCCCCGGTGGCAAAGGCGACGGCGCCGCCGGAACCGCCCTCGCCGATGATCGCGGCGACGAGCGGCACGCCGATCTCGAGGCACTTCTGCGTCGAGCGGGCGATCGCCTCGGACTGTCCGCGCTCCTCGGCGCCCTTGCCGGGATACGCGCCCGGCGTGTCGATCAGCGTCAGCACCGGCAGGCCGAACCGGTGCGCCATATCCATCAGGCGGATCGCCTTCCGGTAGCCCTCCGGCCGGGCCATCCCGAAGTTGCGCTCGAGCCGGGACGCCGTGTCGTGCCCCTTCTCGTGGCCGATGACCATCACCGGCGTGCCGTCGAGCCGGCCGATGCCGCTCATCACCGCGTCGTCCTCGGCGAAGCCACGGTCGCCGGCGAGCGGTACCCAGTCGGTGATCATCTCGGCCACGTAGTCGCGACAATGCGGCCGGTTCGGATGCCGGGCGACCTGGCACTTTTGCCATGGCGTGAGCCCCTTGTAGAGGTCGCGCAGCATGTCGGCGGCCTTGCGATCGAGCGCCGCCGCCTCCTTCTCGACGTCCATGCCCTCGTTCTGGCGGGCGAGGGCGCGCAGCTCCTCGGCCTTGCCCTCGATTTCGGCAAGCGGCTTCTCGAAGTCGAGATAGTGGGTCATCGGGCCCTCCGGCGAACGCTGCCGATATAGGCGCGCTGCCGCCACGGATGCAAACCGGGCGCCGGACGGCCCGGGGCCATGCCGTTCCACCTTGCGGGCCGGTCGCCGGGCCCGGAAGGTGAGCGGGTGATCGAGACGCCCTATCTTCTTTTTCTCGGCGACGCCCCCGACCAGCTTTCTGCCAAGGTCGCGCAGGGCATCCGCGACTGGCGGCCGGAGCACGCGGTCGGGCAGCTCCGGCTCGACGGCTGCCGGGCGGACATGGGGCTTTCCGATATGACGCTGCGGCAAGGCCTCGACGCCGGCGCGCGGACGCTGGTCGTCGGCGTCGCGAACCGCGGCGGCACCATCGCCGAGGCGTGGAAGCCGA
>CAYMRW010000108.1:0-7287 GCA_964392825.1 uncultured Rhodobacterales bacterium | reverse complement strand
CTCGCGCCAGCGCCGCCAGAGCAGCAGCCCCTCGGCCCGCCGCAGCGCTTCGCCGATCTCTCGGTAGCGCGCCGCCGATCGCGCCTGCCGCGCCAGTGTGGCGAGCTGCTGCGCGAGTTGATCGACGACGTCGTCGACCCGCGCGAGGTTCGCCTCCGCGGCGCGCAGCTTCAGCTCCGCCTCGTGCCGCCGCTGGTAGAGGCCGGAGATGCCCGCAGCCTCCTCGAGGATGCGCCGCCGCGCGACGGGCTTGGCGTTGATCAGCTCGGCGATCTGACCCTGCCGGACCAGCGCCGGCGAATGCGCGCCCGTCGAGGCGTCGGCGAACAGCATCTGCACGTCGCGGGCGCGGACGTCGCGTCCGTTGGCCTTGTAGGCCGACCCGGCGTCGCGCGTGATGCGCCGCACGACCTCCAGCGTGTCGGCCTCGTTAAAGCCCTGCGGCGCCCGCCGTTCGACGTTGTCGATCATCAGCGACACCTCGGCGAAGCTCCGCGCCGGCCGGCTCGAGGAGCCGGCGAAGATGACGTCCTCCATGCCGTCGCCGCGCATCGCCGTCGGCCGGGTCTCGCCCATCACCCAGCGCAGCGCCTCGAGGAGGTTGGACTTGCCGCAGCCGTTCGGCCCCACCACCCCCGTCAGCCCGTCGAGGATCGCCATTTCGGTCGGGTCCACGAAGCTCTTGAAGCCCGCGAGGCGGAGGCGGTCGAGGCGCATGGGGCAGGCCTTGCGTTGTGTCGGGCCAGCGTCGCGACCCCCGGGGCGCCTGTCAAGATGCTGTAGCCAGGCAGAACCCGCCCGACACATCTTGGAAGGGCCGGTCAGGCCGGGAGATCGGTCCCCGTCGCCAGGGCGCGCGGATCCAGGCGGAGGTGCACCAGCGCCAGCCGCCCCGCCTGCAGCGCCCGGGCGAAGGCCGGGGCGAACGCCGCGTCCTCCGTCACCGTCTCGGCATGTGCGCCGTGCGCGCGGGCGAGGGCCAGGAAGTCGGGGTTGGCAAGATCGGTGCCGGCGACGCGTCCCGGATAGGCGCGCTCCTGGTGCATCCGGATCGTGCCATAGCGACCGTTGTCGCAAACCAGCACCACCGGCGTCGCGCCTGCCTGCATCGCCGTCGCCATCTCGGGCGAGGTCATCTGGAAGCAGCCGTCGCCGGCGAGGCAGACGACCGGCGTGCCCGGCCGCACCAGGGAGGCCGCGATCGCCGCCGGCAGGCCGTAGCCCATGCTGCCGCTTGTCGGGGCGAGCTGCGTGCCGTGCCGGCGCCAGCGGTGATAGCGGTGCAGCCACGCGGCGTAGTTCCCCGCGCCGTTTGTGACGATGGCCTCGGGCGGCAGCAGGTCGCGGAGCACCGCGACCACGTGCTCGAGCCGCAGCGCTCCGGGGCTGCGCCGCGGCGCCTGCCAGGTCTCGTATGCGTGTCGTGCCGTCTCCATCAGGTCGTCCTGCCGCGGCGCCGCGTCGGCGTCCGCGAGCGCCGCGACGGCGTCGTCCGCCCGGGCCGCGATGGCGAGTTCGGTGCGGAAGACGGTGCCCGGCAGCGCCGGATCGGGATGGATGTGCACGATGCGCGGCGGCCGCGCCGGATCGAGATGCCGGTAGCCGCCGGTCACGGGGTCGCCAAGCCGCGTGCCCAGCGCGAGGACGAGGTCGGCCTCGGCCAGCCGCCGCGCCAGCGCCAGGTTGCCGCCGATGCCGAGGTCGCCGGCATAGGCCGGGCACGCGTTGTCGAGCCGGTCCTGCCGGCGAAACCCGACGGCGACGGGCACCCGCCAGGCCAGCGCGAACCGGGCGAGGTCGTCTGCCGCCCTCTGCGACCAGTGCGGCCCGCCGACGACGATCAGCGGCCGCCGTGCCCCCCGCAGCAGGTCGAGCGTCTCGGCGATCGCGCCCGTGTCGACCCCCTGAGCTGCGGCCGAGGTGGGGGCGAGGTCCGCGACCTCCGCCGACGCCGACAGCATGTCCTCGGGCAGGGCCAGCACCACCGGCCCCGGCCGTCCCGACTGCGCGACATGGAAGGCGCGGGCGACGTATTCCGGGATGCGGGCGGTGTCGTCGATCTCGGCCACCCATTTGGCGAGGGGGGCGTACATGGCGCGATAGTCGACCTCCTGGAATGCCTCCCGGTCGCGATGGCCGCGCGGGATCTGGCCGACGAACAGGATCATCGGCGTCGAGTCCTGCCGCGCGACGTGGACGCCCGCCGCCGCGTTGCTGGCGCCGGGGCCCCGGGTGGCGAAGGCGACGCCGGGGCGCCCGGTGAGCTTGCCGGTGGCCTCGGCTGCCATCGCCGCGGCGCCCTCGTGCCGACAGGTGACGATCGGGATCCCGACCTCGGCCAGGCCGTCGAGCGCGGCGAGGAAACTCTCGCCCGGAACCTGGAAGACGCGCGGCACCCCGTGCGCCCGGAGGGCCGCGGCGAGGATGAGGCCGCCGTGGCGCGATCGGTGTCCGGTACCGTGCATCTAGACCTCCCTCGGGGCGGCGGCGGGGCTACCAGTGCATCGTGCCCGGCGCGCCCTTGATGCGACCCGTCAGGTTGGGCGTGACCCATCCGCCGTAGAACCCGCCGGGCTGCGGCCGGGCGCGGACCTCGCCGACCCAGACCTCGTCCATGAGCGCGGCGTAGAAGGCGAAACACCCCTTCAGCGCGGCGAAGGCGTCCGTCGGGGCGTCGTAGCACCAGGCGGCGCGCGGCACCGTGCGGCCACCCGCGCGAACGTCGACGTAGCGCGCCCGGCCCTTCCATTCGCAATGGCTGCCGCCGCCCGCGGGCACGAGCTCGGCCGCGATGTCCTCGGGCGGCAGATAGTAGGTCGGCGCGTGGTGCGTCTCGAGTACGCGAAGGGCGCGTTTCGTGTCGGCCACGGTGGCGCCGGAGAGCAGGATCCGGACCCGCTGCGGCACCGGTTCGAGCCGCGGCGGACGCGGATAGTCCTGCACGTTCTCGACGGGGAGGTTCATCGCCGCGCCCGGAGGGTACGCGCGAGATCGCCGTCCCACTCCTCGGCCGCGAAGTGGCCGCCCTGCATGTGCCGCGCGACCGGATGCTCCTCCCGCACGCCCAGCGTCGCCTCGAGATGGTCGTCGGCATCGTGGGAGGGGCGGTACCCGAGAGCGTCCGCGGCGGCCGTGTCCCACGGGTTGCGCGGGTTGCGCGAGGCGCCGAACACGATCTGGTTGTGGATCTCGGGGTGCTCGAGCCCGATGACGCAGAGCGCGAAGAAGTCCTCGGGGTGCAGCCAGATCGACTGGCGGTACTCGGTGTCGGGCTTCCAGTGGCAGTAGCCGATGCGCACCGACAGGGTCCGCACCCCGTACTTGTCGGCGTAGAGCGAGGCCAGCGCCTCGCCGAAGACCTTCGACACGCCGTAGCGGGTATCGGGCCGCGGCACGTCGTCGATGCCGATGCGCCGGTGTCGCGGGTAGAATCCGATGGCGTGCAGCGACGAGGCGAAGACGACCCGGGGCACGCCCATGGCGCGCACCGCCTCGTAGAGATTATAAAGGCCCGTGACGTTCGCCGCCTCGACCGTCTGCCACGCCCCTTCGACCGACATCCCCGCCAGGTGGATCACCCCGTCGACGCCTTCGAGCGCCGCGCGCAGCGCGTGCGGATCGCCGAGGTCGGCCGCCCGGTAACTTTCGCCCGGTTCGAGGTCCATGCCGTCGGCCCGCGCCGACAGCACGACCTCGTCGTAGCGTTCCCGCAGCATCGGCCGGATCATGTCCGCGACGCCGCCCGTCGCCCCGGTGAGGAGAATGCGCATGCGCCCTTTTGGCGCGTCGTCGTGCCTGCCGCAACGGATTGCTGGCCGTGGGGAGCCGGCGCTCTAGAACCCCGGTCATGCTCTTGACCATCCCGGGCTCGCTCCGCCGCGGATCGACGAACCGCAAGCTCGCCGCCGAGGCCGCGCGCCTCTACGGCGGCCCGTGGGAGACGGCCGACATCCGCCTGCCCCTCTACGATGGCGACCTCGAGCAAGCGGAGGGCATTCCCGCCCCGGTGCTGCGCCTCGCCGGCGCCATCGACGCGGCAGAGGCCGTCGTGATCTCGACGCCCGAATACAACCAGTCACTGTCGGGCGCTTTGAAGAACGCTCTCGATTGGGTCAGCCGCGTCGACGGCGGCCCGTGGCGCGAAAAGCCCGTGGCGATCATGTCGGCGGCCGCGGGACGCGCCGGCGGGGCCCGCGGAAACTACGCGCTGCGCCTCGCCATGACGCCGTTCCGGCCCCGCCTGCTGACGGGCGAGGTCCTCGTCGCCAGCGCGGCGAAGGAGTTCGACGAAGCGGGGCGCCTGACGTCGGAACGCTACCTCTCGGTCTTGCAGGCGCTGATGGACGATCTGCGCGCCGAGGCGCATCTCGCGGTCGAGCGCCGGACCGCGGCCGAGTGACCTAGGCCGTCCACGCCCGGCGTGTCAGTCGAAGGACGAGGCAGTCGTCTCCGCCGAGACGCCGCCGCCCCTCCTCGACGAACCCGAAACGACGGTAGAAGCGGATGGCCGCCTCGTTGCCGATCAGCGGATCGACGAGGACCGCCTGCACGGAAGGGTCCGAAAAGCACCGCTCGATCACCCAGCGCAGCATCCCGGACCCGAGGCCCCGGCCCAGCCGCCCGGGATCGCCAATGATGACGTCGACGGCCTGCGCCCCTGCCGGCATTTCGCCCCAGTAGGGGTCGACTGCCGGATCGACGATGCAGACGAAGCCCACCGGCACGGTTTCCGAAAGCGCGACGACATAGGCGAAGCGCTCGTCGTCGAGCCGGGACGGCCAGTCGCCTCCGAACCCCCGGCTGCCGTCGGCCGACACCGCGGCGCGAACGTGGGGTTCCGCGTCCCAGGCTTCGAAGAGCCGGGCATCGGCGGAACTGGCGCGACGGAAGCTGAGGGGCATCCGAAAAGGCTAGCCATGAAAACGGTGTGCGTCACCCGACGATCGCCAGCCGCGATCTCGCCGCGCCGGGCGCTCGTCAAGGCGCCCTTAATCGCGCCGATGGCAGACCCGCCCCCGGGCAGCAGATGCCCCGGGACTCGGGATCCATGGACATCATCGCCCTCACCTGCATTTTGGCGCTGGCGCGGTCGCCGCTCCTGTTCACCGGCCTCATCGGCTCCGGGACGTCGGGCCGACCCGCCCCGAGGGCCGATCAAGAGCCGCCCGGCCGCGCCGCGCCAAGACCGTTCGCGCCGGTGCGAGCCATGCCGCGCACCCTCAGCGGCAAGGCTTGGGTCATCGACGGCGACACGATCGTGATCGGCACGACCAAGGTCCGCCTGGCCGGGATCGACGCCCCGGAACTCGACCAGCCGTTCGGAAGGAAGTCGAAATGGGCCATGGTCGACATCTGCAAGGGTCAGGTCATTACGGCGGAACTCACCGGCGAATGGAGCCACGATCGGCTCGTCGGTACTTGCTATCTGCCGGACGGACGCGACATCGGCGGGGAACTCGTCAGGCGCGGCCTGGCGCTCGACTGGCCGACGTTCTCGGGCGGGCGCTACCGGCACCTCGAGCCGGCGGGGGTGCGGCGGCGGATGAGGGCGCGGTTCGGACGCTGAGCCGGGTCATGAGGCGATGGCGTCGAGGCGCGGCATGAGGGTGAGAAGCTCGCGCGTGTAGGGATGCTCGGGCGCCTCGAACAGGTCCTCGGTCGGGCGAAGCTCGAGCAGGCGGCCGTCCTTCAGCACGCCGACGCGGTCGCACATCTGCCGCACGACGGGCAGGTCGTGGCTGATGAACAGCATGGTCAGGTGCAGCTCCTCCTGCAGATCCTTGAGGATGTTGAGGATCTGCGCCTGGATCGAGACGTCGAGGGCGCTCGTCGGCTCGTCGCAGATCAGGAAGCGCGGGCGCGTCGCCAGGGCGCGGGCGATCGAGATGCGCTGGCGCTGACCGCCCGAGAACTCGTGCGGGTAGCGGCGCGCGGCGGCCGCCCCGAGGCCGACGCCGTCGAGCAGGCGGGTGACGCGGTCGCGCACCTCGGCGGCAGGCAGGTCGGAAAGGTGGCGGAGCGGCTCGGCGACGATGTCGGCGACGCGCATGCGCGGGTTCAGCGACGAGAACGGGTCCTGGAAGATCATCTGGATCTGCCGGCGGTAGCGCTGCAGCACCTCGACCGGGGCGCCGCGGTGGACGGGCTCGCCGTCGAACCGCACCTCGCCGCCGTCGAGCGGGTAGAGCGCCGCGATCATCCGCGCGATGGTGGACTTCCCCGACCCGCTTTCGCCGACGAGGCCCAGAACCTCGCCCGAGCGGATGTCGAACGACACGTCGTCGACGGCGGTGAACCAGCGCCGACGCGACGGGATCAGCGAGCGCTTCTCGATGAAGCGCTTGGTGATGCCCCGGACCTCGACCAGCGGCCCGTCGCTTTCGGGCGCGACCCAGCCGCCCGACAGTTCCCCCACGTCGACATGCGGCAGGCCGCCGCCGTAGGCGATGAGCGGAAAGCGGTTGAGCTTGCGGTCGGGCCGCGGCACCGCGGCGATCAGCGCCTTCGTGTACGGATGATCGGGGTCGCCCAGCACCTTGGCCGTTGGCCCGGTCTCGACCACGCGGCCGCGATACATGACGGTGACGACGTCGGTCACGTCCGCGATCACCCCCATGTCGTGGGTGATGAGGATGACGCCCACCTGCCGCTCGCGCGCCAGCTCGCGGATCAGGTCGAGGATCTGCGCCTGCACCTGCACGTCGAGCGCCGTCGTCGGCTCGTCGGCGATGATGACGTCGGGGTTCGAGCAGAGGGCCAGGGCGATGACCACCCGCTGGCGCATGCCGCCCGAGAACTGGTGCGGGTACTGGTCGATGCGGGTGTCGGGGTCGGGGATGCCGACGCGGGCGAGAAGCTCCTTGGCGCGCCGGGTCGCCTCGCGCTCGCCGAGGTCGAGGTGGAGCTGCATGGTCTCGACGATCTGTTCGCCCACGGTCAGGAGCGGGTTCAGCGCGGTCAGCGGGTCCTGGAAGATCATCGAGATGCCGGCGCCGCGCAGCTTGCGCATGGCCCTCGCGTCGAGCCCGGAGATGGTGTCGCCGCGAAAGCTGATGGTGCCGCCGGAGATGCCGCCCGGCGGGTCGATGAGCCCCATGACCGCCGCGCCGACGGTGGATTTTCCGGCCCCCGACTCGCCCACGAGGCCGTGGATCTGGCCGGGCTCCACGATCAGGTCGGCGTCGTCGACGGCCTCGAAGAGCCCGCTGCGCGTCGGGTAGGTGACCGAGAGGTCGTGGAGTTCGAGGAGGCTCATGTGGGCGCGTCTCGATCGCGGGGCATCGAGAC
>CAYMRW010000107.1:0-7359 GCA_964392825.1 uncultured Rhodobacterales bacterium | reverse complement strand
CGTGGATGCAGAGCGGCAGGCCGATCTGCGCCATGTTCTCGAGGACGCGCATGACGCGGGTGAGGTCGCGCACGCCCGAGGCGGAGTTCGTAGTCGCCCCCGCCGGATAGAG
Source organism: uncultured Rhodobacterales bacterium (assembly GCA_964392825.1). Classification (GTDB taxonomy): domain Bacteria; phylum Pseudomonadota; class Alphaproteobacteria; order Rhodobacterales; family Rhodobacteraceae; genus Roseitranquillus. Next base: position 7,247 of record CAYMRW010000107.1, on the reverse strand, counting down.
CTTGACGGCGGTGACGAGCCCGATCTCGGCCGCGGCGCGGACGTCGCGCACCTCGGTCTCCTCGGTGAGGTAGAGCGTCATCAGCGGCCGGAAGGCCGAGCCGCGGGGCTTCGCCGCGAGGATCCGGTCGCGGTACTCCGCCGCGTCGCGGGCCGTGACCACCGGCGGCACGAGGTTCGGCATGACGATGGCGCGGCCGAAGACCCCTGCCGTCGCCGGGAGCACCGCCTGCAGCACGGCGCCGTCGCGCAGGTGCAGGTGCCAGTCGTCGGGCCGGCGGATCGTCAGCGTTTCGGTCATGCGGGGCGAGGCCTAGCGGATCGCCGCCGCTCCGGCCAGACGGATCACGCCACGGCCTCGGTCTGCTCGAGCGCGTACTGGGTGAGGAGCGGCCCGAAGATCTCGAAGGCGATGGTGCTGGCGACGGTGATCGTCAGGATCTGGCCGCCGATCTCGGGCATCCGGTCGGCGGCGACGAGGGCCATCCCGATCGCGACGCCGGCCTGCGGCATCAGCGCGATACCCATCAGCATGCTTTCGCGGGGAGGCAGGCCGGCGAGGCGACCCCCGGCAAGGCCGCCGACGACACGCGCCCCCGCGCGCAGGACGATGTAGAGGATGCACACGGCCCCCGCCTCGACGAGAAGTCCGGTCTCGAAGGAGGCGCCGGCGAGCACGAAGAAGACGAGCAGGAACGGCCACTCGATCCGCTCGATCTCGTGGAACGGCTGCTCGTGATGCCGAGCGAGATTCACGATGGTGCAACCGCAGACGATGCCGGCGAGGAGGTACGAGACCTCGAGCGCCTGTGCGAGCCCGGCGGTGAGGAAGACGATGCCCAGCGCCTCGATCAGCGTCGGCTCGCCGGGCTTGATGCGGCCGGTGAGGTAGGCCCCCGGCAGCCCGATGGCGAGGCCCAGCACGATGGCGCCGCCGCTCTCCCAGACGCCCCGCGCCATCGCCGCGAGCGCGTCGGCCTCGCCCGCGATCGCGGCGGCCGCGGTCAGCGCGGCGCTGAAGACGAGAAGACCCCAGGCGTCGTCGATCGCCACGATGCCGAGGAGCCGCTGGGCGAAGGGCCCTCGCGCGCCGCTCTGGCGCACCACGTCCTGCACCGCCGCGGGGGCCGTGGCCGTCGCGATCGCCCCGAGAAGGAGAGCGAACCCCACCGGCGAACCGAAGGCGATCAGCCCGCCGGCGACGATCGCCGCCCCGATCACGACGACCGTCACGGAGATCACCAGGATCACCCGTCCGTGGCTCGCCAGCGCCGACCGTTCGAGCGTTCCGCCGAGCAGGAACGCCACCATGGTCAGCGCCGTTGGGGCCAGCACGTGGTCGATCTCGACCACCTCGACGGGCAGGATGTCGAGCGTCGGGGGTCCGACGAGCGCCCCGAGCACGATCAGCAGCGTCACGCGCGGAACGTGCACGCGCCGGCCGATCGCGTCGAGCGCGAGGCCGGCGAGAAACAGGACCCCCAGCGCGATGAGGAGCGCCGCGGTCTCCATGCCCCGTCAGGGCCGCACGAGGCCGGCGGTCTCCACCTCCACCTGCGTGGAGAGGTCGGTGAGGCTGTCGTAGAGAAGCTGGATCACGTAGTGCGCGTTGTGCGCGTAGCCACCCGGGTCCTTGGCGGCGTACTGGTAGTTGTAGGCCGCCCGGAGAAGCCGCGGGGTCCAGCTCTGGTACCGGTTGGGGTAGGCGGCCTCCTCCTCGCTCGCGGTCCCGTCGCCGTCGGTATCCACGAAATAGTAGGGGTAGCTGTGGCTCTCGTAGACGATCGGGGTGCCGGCGACCTCCTCGGCATAGGTCTGGATGGCGGTCAGGAGCCGGCCGTGCAAGGTGTCGATGGCCGAGGCGATCCCTTCGGTCGTGTCGCCGTCTCCGTCGACGTCGGCCTCCGTCGCGCGGATCGCCGCGAACTCGTCCGCATCCTCGTGGCAGCTGGCGCAGGGCTCGAACGCGACCTCGAGCGTGTGCGGGTTGTGGCACTCGTTGCAGGTGTCGAACGAGCCCACGTGCTCGAACCGACCCGCATAGTCCTGACCCTCGTACTGGTAGCCGCCGCGCGCCTCGGATCCGTAGAGCGTCGCCGCCGAGGCCGCGTAGTGGATGTTGAGGAACGCGAGCTCCTCCGACGTCGTGTCGGCGTCGAGTTCGGCCACCGCCTCGTCCACGCTGTCGGTCGACTGCCGGCCCTGGTGGCAGACGGCGCAGACGAGCGAACTGCCGAGGTCGGTGCCGAGCTCCTCGCCGGAGGGGAAAGTCACGGTCTCGAGCGCCTCGGTCGCCTCGGCATGGCAGACCTCGCAGCCGATGACCGACTCGATCGGGGCCGGAGCGTCGACGACTCCCGGCGCGCTGCCGTCGGCGCCGACCCAGTCGAGATAGCCCTCTCCCGAATGGCAGGTCGCGCATTCCACCTCGACCGCCCCCTCCTCGTTCCAGTGGGTGAACGCCTCCGAGGTCGCGTCGGCATGCGGCGAGGCGAGCCAGGCCTGCATGATCTCGTCGTGGCTCTGTGCCGCGGCCGGCGCGGCGAGCGTCATCGCGGCAATCGTGGCGGTATGGGCGGGGCGGAACATCGGCGATCCCTCCTGGCGGTGGCTGGGGCAGCCTAGGGCGCAGACGGGCAGGACGCTTTTGACATTTGTCATCGCGACCCGGTCGTTTCGCACACCAATCTGATCGCAATGCGAGTGGCATCATGATGTTCTGGCGAAAGCGGCAGGCGGTTGCGGCGGACCGCGACGTGGAGGGGGGGCCGGCGGTGGCGGAGGTCGCCGTTCTCGGCCGCGACCTCCCGGGAGTCCGCCCGTCGCTCGCGGTGGCCGAGGGGGACGAAATTGCCGCCGGACAGGTCCTGCTGACCGACCGCCTCCGGCCCGCGATCCGGGTGACGGCGCCCGCCGCAGGTGTCGTCCGGCGCATCGTCAGGGGGCCACGTCGGACGCTGCGCGAGGTTGTCATCGAGTTGGCGGGGGAGGTCGAAGCGCCGTCGCCCGACGCGGCCGATCCGCGCCAAGCGATGCTGGCCTCGGGGCTCTGGGCGGCGCTCCGCACCCGCCCGTTCGGCATGATCCCCGACCCCGACCGTCGGCCCGACGCAATCCTCGTCACCGCGACTCCCGCAGGCGGCACGCCGGCGGACCCCGCGGCGCATCTCGACGCGACGGCGTTCCAGACCGGCCTCGATGCGCTGCAGACCCTGACCGACGGCACCGTCTGGGTGTGCCAGGCACCGGGCGCGCCGCTCGTTGCCGATCATGACCGCGTGCGGTCCGCCACTTTCGAGGGTCCGCTCGGATGGTCCCCCAGCGCGCAGGTGGAGCGGCTGCGGCCGGTCGGTCCGGGGCGCGCGGTGTGGATCGCCGGATGGGAGACGGTGCAGGCGCTGGGCGATCTCGTCGCCACGGGCCGGCCCCGCCGCAGCCGCATCGTCGCCCTGGGCGGCCCCTACGTGGACCCGCCGCGGCTGGTCCGAACGGTATCGGGCGCGAGCCTGCGGGACCTTCTGGCGCCCTACGTAACGTCGCCGGGGCCGATCTCGGTCCATGTCGGTCCGCCGGGGCTCGGGCGCGAGGCCGCCTGGCTCGGCGCCGTCGACGGCGAGGTCCGGGTCGGCCCGCGGCAGGAGCCGCGCGAGGCGCCGCGCACGCTGCGTCCCATCATCCCGGGCGGCCGGCTCGAGGACGTGCTGCCGATCCGCACCCACGCGGTGCCGCTGATGCGGGCGCTCGCGATCGGCGACGCCGAGACGGCCGAGCGCCTGGGCGTCCTGGCGCTGGTCGAGGAGGACGTGGCCCCGCTCAACGCGCTCTGCACCAGCGGCGCGCGCTACGACCTTCTGTTGCGCCGGGTGCTCGACCGGCTGGCGGAGGCCGCGTGAGCGACGCGACGACGGCGGTTCCGGCGGTCTGGCGCGGCCCGCGCCTGCCGCTGATGCAGGATCCGAACGGCATCGACCTCGCGCAGACCGCGGCGCTGCTCCTGCCCTTCGGCATCGCGGTGGCGGAGCGCGGCGCGGAGGCGCTGGCGCTCCTCCTGACGGCCCTCGTCGCCGCGGCGGTGCCCGAGGCGGTCTTCGCGCTGGCGCGACGCCGCCGGTTCGGATGGCACCCGCTGCCGACGGCGCTGATCCTCGCCATCGCCGTGCCGATCGGGCTGCCGCACTGGCAGCTCGCCGTCGCCACGGTGCTGGGCGCCGTGCTGGCCGACCATGTTTTCGGCGGGCGCGGCTTCGGCTTCCTGTCGACGGCGGTCACGGCGCTCGCGGTCCTCGTCTTCTCGTTCCCCGGGGGGGTGGTCGAGGGCGGCGGCACAGCCGTCGCCCTCGCGACGATCCCGGGCGCGGTGCTGCTCCTGGCGCTCGGCTTCATCTCGTGGCGGGTGGTCATCACCGCCGCCGCCATCGTCCTCGGCATGACCGCCTGGGGCGGCGGCGCGCTGCCCGAAGCGGCGGCGGCGCTGACCTTCGGGCTCGTCTTTCTCGCCGGCGATCCGGTGGGCGCCGCGGCCACGCGCCCCGGCCGCTGGGCGCACGGCGTGACGCTCGGCGCGCTCGTCGTCGTCTTCGGCGGCGCCTCGCCGGTCGCGGTGGTGTTCGCGAGCCTCGTCGCCAGCCTCGCCGCGCCGCTCTGGGACTACCTGGCGGTCTCGCTCTACGCCGCGCGCCGGAGGCGTCGGGTTGGCTGAGGGGGCGGGCTTCTGGTCGCGCCCGAACGACGACCGGCTGAAGACTTTCGTCGTCGCCGGGCTCGTCGCCGTGGCGTCGGCGGTCCTGGTCTCGACGGCCTCGGTGCTGCTGCAGCCCATGCAGGACGCCCACATCGCGGCCGAGGAGCAGGCGCGGATGGCGGCGATGCTCGACGAGGTCCCGGGGCTGCGCGACCTGATGGCCGAGACCGGGGTCGACGAGCTCGAGATGCGCACCGTCGACCTCGCGGAGGGCACCTTCGTCGAGGATGAGCCGGGGGGCGAGCCCGTCCCCATTCCGGCCGAGGAGGACATCGCCGGTCTCGGCGCCCGCGCCCCCTTCGCCAGCGTCTACCTCGTCGAGAGCGGCGGCGAGATCGCGCTCCTCGCCCTGCCGGTCGAGGGGCGCGGCTACCAGTCGACGATCCGCGCCCTCCTGGCGCTCGAGGGCGACCTCACCACCATCGCCGCGCTGACCATCCTCGAGCAGGGCGACACGCCGGGCCTCGGCGCCGAGATTCAGACGCCGCGCTGGCAGGCGCTCTGGCCCGGCAAGGCGATCGCCGACGCGGACGGCGACATCGTCATCTCGGTCGTCCGGGGAGAGGCGTCGGGTCCGCACGAGGTCGACGGCATCACCGGCGCCACCCGCACCGGCAACGGCGTCGAGGCCATGCTGCGCTACTGGCTCGGGCCGCATGGCTACGGGCCCCTTCTCGACCGCCTGGCGGAGGAGGGCGCATGAGCCCACTCCGCCACGTCACCCGGCCGCTGATCGACGAGAACCCGATCACGCTGCAGATCCTCGGCATCTGCTCGGCGCTCGCCGTCACCACGACGGTCGCCACGGCGCTGACGATGAGCATGGCGCTGACCGTCGTCCTCTGCTTCTCGTCGGTTCTCATCAGCCTGATCCGGCGGCACGTGCCGAGCTCGATCCGGCTGATCGTGCAGATCACCATCATCGCGTCGCTGGTCATCGTCATGGACGAGCTGCTGCAGGCCTTCGCATGGGAGATGAGCCGCCAGCTCTCGATCTTCGTCGGGCTGATCGTCACCAACTGCCTCGTCCTCGGCCGCGCCGAGGGGTTCGCCATGCAGAACCCGCCGGGCGTGAGCTTCCTCGATGCGCTCGGCAACGGCCTCGGCTACAGCCTGGTCCTGCTGATCGTCGGCGTCCTGAGGGAGTTCTTCGGCGCCGGCACACTCATGGGCTACGCGGTGGTGACCACGGTGGCCGAGGGCGGCTGGTTCCAGCCGCTCGGCCTGATGCAGCTCGCGCCAGCGGCGTTCTTCATCATTGGCTTCCTCGTCTGGGGCATCCGCTCGGCCTTCCGCGCACAGGTCGAGACGCCGGACTATCGGCTCGGCGGGGAGGAGGTGCGGTGACCGAGCTCTTCCTCACCGCCATCTTCGCCGAGAACCTGATCCTCGTCTTCTTCCTCGGCATGTGCACGTTCCTCGCGGTGTCGCAGCGGGTTGCGACGGCGGCGGGCCTCGGCGTCGCCGTCATCGTCGTGCAGACGATCACGGTGCCCGTGAACCACCTGATCTTCCAGGGCTTCCTGATCGAGGGGGCGTGGGCGTGGCTGGGTCTGCCCGAGGTCGACCTCGTCTACCTCCGCCTCATCGCCTTCATCGGCGTGATCGCGGCGATGGTGCAGATCCTCGAGATGACGCTCGACCGCTTCGCCCCGGCGCTCTACCGGGCGCTCGGCATCTTCCTGCCGCTGATCACCGTCAACTGCGCCATCCTCGGCGGCAGCCTGTTCATGGTCGAGCGGGACTACACGCTGACGGAGTCGGTGGTCTACGGCGCCGGCAGCGGCGTCGGCTGGGCCCTCGCCATCCTGCTCTTCGCCGCCATCCGCGAGCGGCTGCGCTACTCCGACATGCCCGCGGGGCTGCAGGGCCTCGGCAGCGCCTTCCTGGTGGCGGGCCTGATGTCGCTCGGCTTTTCCGCCTTCGCCGGCCTCGGGACGCCGCAGCCATGACCGACATCGCGCTCGGCATAGCGCTTCTCGTCGCGCTGCTCCTGACGCTGACGCTGGTGGTGACGGTGGCGCGGGCGCTCCTCGTGCCAAGCCGCCCCGTCACCGTGACCGTCAACGACCGGCGCGAGATCGGCGCGACGACCGGCGCCAAGCTGCTCGGCGTCCTCAACGGCGACGGCATCCTGATTCCCTCGGCCTGTGCCGGGGCCGGCACCTGCGGCCTCTGCCGCGTCCGCGTGACCGACGGCGGGGCCGAGGCGCTGCCGACCGAGGTCTCGCGCCTTTCCCGCGCCGAGCTCTCGCAGGGCATGCATCTGGCCTGCCAGGTCACCCTCCGGGGCGACATGGACGTTGAAGTGCCGGCGGCCCTGCTGGCGGCCGAAAGCTACACCTGCACCGTGGTCGAGACGCGCCATCTGACCCCGCTCATCCGCGAGGTGACGCTGGCTCTGCCCGAGGGGATGCGCCCCGAGATCGCCGCCGGGGCGTTCCTTCAGGTCACCGCGCCGCCCTACCGGCAGGCCTTCGACGAGATGGAGGTGGCCGAGCGTTTCC
>CAYMRW010000106.1:0-7431 GCA_964392825.1 uncultured Rhodobacterales bacterium | reverse complement strand
CACGCCGCGCGCCACCTCAGCCATCGTCGCCGAGGACCGCTTGCATGAGCGGCGAGCCGGGCCGCTCGAGACCGGCGATGACGTCGAAGTGGTGGCGCCCGGGCTCGACCACCAGCGGCACGTCCCACGCCTCGGCGAGCCAGCGGGCCTGGTCGCGGAAGGCCGGCCGCTCGTCGGCGCCGACCCAGACCGTCGTCGGAACCGCCCGGCGGCGCGGATGCAGCGCCGGGCTCTCGGCCGCGGCCTCGTCGGCATCGAGGCGGAGATCGGCGTTCAGTTCCGTGGCGAGAAGCGGGCGCAGGTCGGACAGCGGCGAGATCGGAACGCAGGAGGCGAGCCGATCGGCGACCCCGAGCGGCACGTCGCCGGTCAGCATCCGCGCCACCAGATGGCCGCCGGCGGAGTGGCCGACGAGGCGGATCGGTCCCGCCACGTGCCGCGCCGCCGCGTCGATGGCGCGGGCGACCTGGCGCGTGATCGCGGCGATGCGCGCATGGGGCGCGAGCGTGTAGGAGGGAATGGCGCAGGCCCATCCCGCGGCGACCGCGCCGCCGGCGAGATGCGTCCAGGTCAAGCGGTCGAAGGCGCGCCAGAAGCCGCCGTGGACGAACACGACGAGGCCTTCGGGAACGGGCATCGGGTCGTTCTCGGACGACGGCAGCACGAGGTCGATGCGCTCGAGGTCAGGCGGGTCCCCGTAGATGATCTCGCGGCCGACGGCCCGCTCGCGGAAGTAGCCCGCGACCCTCAGCCAACGCGCGGGATAGTCGGCGCCGCCGGGAATGTGCGGCGCGTTGGCGTATGCATCGTCGGACGGGATCGCGACGTCCCTCAGCCGCGCGCCCAGCGACCGAGCGCCGCCTCGTCCGCGTCGCGAGCGGCGACCCAGCGCTCGCCGTCCGCGCGCCGCTCCTTCTTCCAGAACGGGGCGCGGGACTTGAGGTAGTCCATCAGGAACTGGGCTGCGGCGAAGGCATCGCCGCGGTGACGCGCCGCCGTTGCCACCATCATGATCGGTTCGCCGGGCGCCATCGGACCGTGGCGGTGGATGACGAGGGCGCCCGCCAGCGACCAGCGCGCCACCGCCTCGTCGCGGATCGCCGCGACGGCGCGCTCGGTCATGCCGGGATAGTGCTCGATCGCCATCGCGGCGATGCCGCCGTCGTCGCGGACAACGCCGGTGAAGGTGACGATGGCGCCGGCGCCCGCGACGGTCCGCGCGAAGGCGGCGCTCTCGGCGCCGAGGTCGAACGGCTCGGACTGGACGCGGACGGTCATCCGCCGGTCATGGGCGGGAAGAACGCGACCTCCCGCGCCTGCCCGATCGGCGCGTCGAGATCGGCGAGTTCCTGATCGACGGCGACGCGGATGGCCGAGAGGTCGGCGAAGGCGGCCTCGTAGCGGGCCTCGCGGGCCTTCAGCTCGGCGACGAGGTCGGCGACCGTCGCGGCGGAGGTCTCGACCCGCTCCCGCGGCAGCCCGATCCGTTCGCGCACCCAGGCGAAGTAGAGGACGTCGATCATCGCTCGTCCCGCAGATGCGGGCGCGCCTTGGCGAAGTAGTCCCATCCCGTGACCACCGTCAGCAGCGCCGCGACCCAGAGCAGGATGACGCCGATCACCTCGGCCCAGACCATGCCGGCGGCCTTCCAGCGCAGCCCCATCGGGTCGGGGCCCTGCCCCGCCAGCGTCTCGGCGACGAGCGCCTCGTCCATGCCCACCGTCTGCATGCCGAGGTAGTGCTCGAAGGCGCCGCGGGCGAAGAGGACGGCGATCGCCACCATCTGCGCCGTCGTCTTCCACTTTGCGAGCTTGGTGACCTTGAGCGTGCCCGCGGTGTCGCCGAGGAACTCGCGCAGGCCCGATACGAACACCTCGCGGAAGATGATCAGCGTCGCCGGGAGCAGGATCCAGGGATTCATCCCCGAGAAGCCCGTGATCACCAGCAGCGCGATGACCACCATCGCCTTGTCGGCGATGGGGTCGAGCATGGCGCCGAGCTTGGTCTCCTGCTTCCACGACCGCGCGAGATAGCCGTCGATCCAGTCGGTCGCCGCCGCCCCGGAGAAGAGCACCAACGCGAACCAGTCCGCCCAGGGCCGGGTGAAGTAGAGGAACATGATCGCCAGTCCGGGAGCCGCCAGGAGCCGCAGCACGGTCAGCCAGTTGGGGAGGGTCATGGTCATGGGTCCTACCTATCCCGCGGCAGCGCCGGGCGAAAGCCGTGCACGGCGTCTCGGCCGACCCGAGCACCAAAAGGCTGCCACGGCGGGGGATCGGCGCTGTCACCCGATCGTCGCCGGGAGACCGGGGCGCGTCCCGAGCCGGGGCGGGGTTCGTCGGCGCCGGGTGCAGCGGCGCGGAGCCGGCCGGCGGGCGGTCTCCCCTGCGCCGGCGGCGCCCCGTCAGGCGTTCCGCTTTGACGCGCTCTCGTTGAAGTGGTCGTAGATCTTCTCTGCGAGCGTCGCCGAGATGCCCTCGACCGCCTTGAGGTCGGCGAGGCCCGCGCGAGAGACTGCCTTGGCCGAGCCGAAATGGGTGAGCAGGGCCCGCTTGCGCGTCGCCCCGACGCCCGGGATGTCGTCGAGCGGCGTGGCGCCGACGGCGCGGGCGCGCTTCTGCCGGTGGGCACCGATGGCGAAGCGGTGCGCCTCGTCGCGCAGCCGCTGGACGAAGTAGAGCACCGGGTCGTTGTGCCTCAGCGCCATCGGCTGGCGGCCGGGGCGGTGGAACTCCTCCTTGCCCGCGTCGCGGTCTACCCCCTTGGCAACGCCCACGATCTCGATGTCCTCGACCCCGAGCTCGGCCAGCACGGCATGGACCGCCGAGACCTGCCCGCCGCCCCCGTCGATCAGCAGCAGGTCGGGCCAGGTGTCTCCTTGCCGGTCCGGATCCTCCTTGAGCAGGCGCTTGAACCGGCGGGTCAGCACCTCGGTCATCATGCCGAAATCGTCGCCCGGGGTCAGGCTGTCGCCGCGAATGTTGAACTTGCGGTACTGCGACTTCAGGAACCCCTCCGGCCCCGCCACGATCATCGCGCCGACGGCGTCGGTGCCCATGATGTGCGAGTTGTCGAAGACCTCGACCCGTTCGGGCGGCGCGTCGAGGTCGAACGCATCGGCCAGCCCGGAGAGCAGCTTGCCCTGCGTCGTCGTCTCGGCCAGCCGCCGGGCGAGGCTCTCGCGGGCGTTGCGCGCGGCACCGGCCACCAGCTCGACCCGTTCGCCGCGCTGCGGGACGACGATCCGCACGCGCCGCCCGGCCTTCTCGCTGAGCGCCTCGGCCATCAGCTCGCGGTCCTCGATGTCGTCCGAGAGCAGGATCAGCCGCGGCGGCTCGTGATTCTGGTAGAACTGCCCGACGAAGGCCTGCAGCACCTCGGCTGCTTCGATGCCGGCCCCGGTGCGCGGGTAGAAGTCGCGGTTGCCCCAGTTCTGGTTGGCGCGGATGAAGAACACCTGCACGCAGGCCTGCCCGCCCTCGAGATGGAGCGCGATGACGTCGCCCTCGGTCACGCCCTTGGGGTTGATCCCCTGGCTCGACTGCACCTGGGTCAGCGCGCGGATACGGTCGCGCAGGGCGGCGGCACGCTCGAACTCCTCGAGCTCGGCGGCGATCGTCATCTGCAGGGCGAGCTGGCCCTGAACCCGGGTCGTCTTGCCCTGCAGGAACCGCTCGGCATCGGCGACGAGGTCGCAATAGTCGTCGCGGTCGATGTATCCCACGCACGGCGCCGAGCAGCGCTTGATCTGGTAGAGCAGGCAGGGCCGCGTCCGCGCCTCGAAGGTCGAATCCGAGCACGACCGCAACAGGAACACCTTCTGCAGCTGATTGAGCGTCCGGTTCACCGCCCCGGCGCTGGCGAAGGGGCCGTAGTAGCTGCCCTTCTGCCGCTTGGCGCCGCGATGCTTCTTGATCTGCGGAAAGTCGTGGTCGCCGGTGACGATGATGTTCGGGAACGACTTGTCGTCGCGGAAGAGAACGTTGTAGCGCGGCTTGAGCTGCTTGATGAGGTTCTGCTCGAGCAGCAGCGCCTCGGCCTCGGTGCGCGTCGTCAGGAACATCATCGACCGGGTGTCGGCGATCATCCTGGCGATCCGCGCCTCGTGCCCCGCCGCACGCGCGTAGCTCGATACCCTCGCCTTGAGGTTGCGCGCCTTGCCGACGTACAGCACCTCGCCCTTCTCGCCCAGCATCCGGTAGACGCCGGGGCCGCGCCCGAGCGACGGCAGGTAGCCCTGGATGATTTCACGGCCTTGGCTCATGCACGAAAGATGCCTGTGGTGATGCAGGGCGCAAGAGGCGCTGCCCCGACGACGTCGGCGCAGCTATCCACGGAACCTGGGGATAAGTTCGTTGATAGATCGCCGGCCGGCGCCCGAAGTGCCTGCATTTGCAGGCCGAACATCGACTTGATGAAAAATTGATCACGCCGCCAACCCGTTGAAAACATTACTATAAAAGATTTAGGTATGTTTAATCAAGGGGATACGCGACAAAACTGCGACATCCGGATGACGGCGAACCGGCGCGTGGAGAACTTGCGAGGGTTGCCGTTACTCGACGCCCTGCACGTCCGGCGTCTGCCAGGCCAGATGCTGGCCGCCGTCGACGCAAAGCAGTTGGCCAGTTACCGCCGGCGCGCGGACGAAATACCGGAGGGCGTGCACGATGGCCGCCGGATCCGCACCGCGCTCGAGGATCGTGGCGCGACGCTGCCCGTCGAAATGCGCCTCGGACTGGCGCGCGCCGCGCAGCGTCGGACCGGGCCCGATCGCGTTCACCCGCAACCTGGGGGCGAGTGCCTGTGCCGTGGTGCGGGTAAGCCACCAAAGGCCCGCCTTGGCCAGCGAGTAGGTCATGAACTCCGGGGTGGGCTTGAGCACGCGCTGGTCGATCATGTTGACGACCTGCGCCTGCGCCATGGGCTCTCCGGCCGCGTCGACGAGCGGGTCGGGCGCGCGGGACGCGACCGCCTGGGTCAGGACGAACGGGGCGCGCAGGTTCGACATGACGTGGCGGTCCCAGCTCTCCCGCGTGGCGCTGGCGACGGTGTCGTGCTCGAAGATCGACGCGTTGTTGACGAGGAGCGTCGGGGGGCCGAGGGCGTCCTCCACCCGCGGCACCAGGCCCGCAATCTGCGCCTCGTCGAGCAGGTCGGCCCGGACCGTCGTCGCCTGCCGCCCCTTGCCGCGGATCTCGTCCGCCGTGCGCTCGGCCTCGGCGTGGGAGCCCGCATAGTGCACGGCCACGTCCCACCCGTCGTCGGCCAGCGCCAGCGCCATGGCCCGGCCGAGCCGCCGCGCGCCGCCGGTGACGAGCGCGACGCTCATGCGACGACGATCCACAGGTAGCCCACGTAGAGGAGGCTGAGGACCACCCCCCAGAGCCGCGACATGACCCAGCCGCGCAGAACGAAGGGCGCAAGGATCAGCGCGGCGGCGAACATCACCCATACGTCGAAACGCAGCAGCGCCTCGTCGACGGGCACCGGCGCCACCAGCCCGGTAATGCCGATAATGGCGAGGAGGTTGAAGATGTTCGAGCCGATGACGTTGCCGATGACGATGTCCGCCTGCCGGCGCAGCGCCGCCATCACCGTCGTCGCCAGCTCGGGCAGCGATGTGCCGATGGCCACAAGGGTCAGGCCGATCACGGTGTCGCTGACCCCGAAGGCCTCGGCGATCTCGACGGCCGAGTCGATGAGGATGTCGGCGCCGAGCGGCAGGCCGGCCAGCCCGAGGACCAGGTAGGCGATGATGCGCCACCAGCGCAGGCTGGGGTCGGCGCCCTCGATCGCCTCGGCGCTGTTGGCGCGGCGATGCGCCCGCGCGGTGCGGAACTGGACCGTCAGGACGCCGGCGAGGATGGCGAGGAGGACGAGGCCGTGCGGCACCGCGATCGGGCCCAGGAAGGCGATGGCGATGAACGCCGCCGAGGCCCCCAGCATCATCCAGTAGCTCTGGTGGCTGTCGCCGTTGCTCGAGTGGATGCCCGATATGATCGCCGGGATGCCGAGCACCAGCAGCACGTTGGCGATGTTCGAGCCGACGACGTTGCCGAGCGCGATGCCCGGGACACCGGTGAGGACCGCCTGCACCGAGACCAGAAGCTCGGGTGCCGAGGTGCCGAACGCGACCACGGTCAGCGAGACGATGAGGGCCGGGACGCCCAGGCGCAGGCTCATGTTCACCGCGCCGCGGACGAGCACGTCGCCCGCAAGCACGAGGATCACGAGCCCGAGGGCGGCGTAGAGAAAGACCACGATGCCGTCAGGCCTTGCCGCAGGAGCAGGGGCCTCGGCCGATCCGCAGTCGCCCGCATTCAGGACAGCGGCGCGTCTCCAGCCGCTTGCGGCCGGGCAGACGCAGCCGACCGAACATGGCGAGGACGGCCATGAAGATGAGGAACAGGGTGACGGCCTTGACGATCATTCAGAGGCCATAGCGTGCGAAGGCGATGCGCTCGGCGGCCGCGGCCGCGAGCCCGTCCGACATCGCCATCCCGAGCCGCGCGAGCAGCGGCTTGCGCCGGTGGTAGACGATGAACCGGACCTTGCGGCCGTAGCGCTCCTTCATCTTCGGGACGAGGTGGCCGATGCCGTCGACGAGGCCCATGCGACGCGCGCCCTCGCCGACCCAGATCTGGCCGGAGAAGAGGCTTTCGTCGTCGGCGAGCTTGCCGTCGCGGCGACGCTTGACGTGGTCGATGAAGCTTTCGTGGATCTGCTCCTGCAGATCCTTGAGGCGCGCCACGTCCTCCGCCTGTTCGGGGCGGAACGGATCGAGCATGCTCTTCGACCGGCCGGACGTGTAGACCCGTCGCTCGACGCCGTGGCGCGCGAGGAACTCGTGGAAGCCGAAGCCCGCCGAGATGACGCCGATCGAGCCGACGATCGAGTTCTCGTCCGCCCAGATCTCGTCGGCGGCAGTGGCGAGCCAGTAGCCGCCCGAGGCCGCCACGTCCTCGACGAAGGCGAAGACCGGGACCTTGCGCTCGTCGGCGAGCCTGCGGATGCGCGCGGCGATCATCGACGACTGTGCCGGGCTGCCGCCGGGCGAATTGATGACGAGCGCCACCGCCCGCGGCCGCCCGCGGCGGAACGCCCTTTCGATGATCGCGGCGAGGCCAACATCGTTCAGTGCCGCCCCCCGGGCGCCCGACGCGATGATGCCCTGGAGCCGGACGACGGCGACCGCCGGATCGGCGCGCAGGAAGGGGACGTAGCGTCTCATCGGGGCCCAGATAGACCGCGCCGTTCCGCTCAACAAGGCGCCCCCGGCAATGACGCCGACGCGGCGCGGCATGCCCCCGAGGCACAGGATCGGCCTCAAGCGCGGAGCCGCCAGCCGGTCCGGAAGATCCACCAGATCACGGCAAGGCAGAGCGCCATGAACCCCAGGATCGCGAGGAGGCTCAGGCCGACAGGCAC
>CAYMRW010000105.1:0-7525 GCA_964392825.1 uncultured Rhodobacterales bacterium | reverse complement strand
GCCGCCGGCTCCGCTTCCGCCGCTTGCTTTCGTACATGCGCGCGTCCGAGACGGCCTTGAGCTCGGCGAAGCTGCGCCCGTCGGCCGGCGCCACCGCGCGTCCGAACGAGGCGCCGACGCGCAGCCGCACGGTCTCGCCCCCGGGGCTCCGCCAGGAGATCGGTTGCCGCGCCGCCTTCTCGAGCCGCTCGATGATGTGGTGCACGTCGGCCTCGGTCTGGCCGTCGAACCAGAACGCGAATTCGTCGCCGCCGAGGCGCGCCACGCAGTCGCCGTCGCGGGTCGCGGCGGCGAAGCGCTCGGCCACGGCCTTGAGCACGGTGTCGCCGACGTCGTGGCCGAAGGTGTCGTTCACTTCCTTGAAGCCGTCGAGGTCGGCGAAGACGAAGACGCCGCGGGCCTTGGGGTTGCCGAGGACGCGGCGGGTGAAATCCTCGATGCCGCCCGCGTTCATGACCCCGGTCAGGCGGTCCGTGCGCATCAGCGTCTGCAGCCGCACCGCCTGTCCACGCAGCTGCCGCGCCGCCTCGGCGGCACGGTCGCGGTCGGTCTCGAGGCTCTGCGCGTGCTGCTTCAGCGACACGAAGCGCGAGAGGATCTGCTGCCGCGCATCCTCCTGCAGGATCAGGAGCGGCTCGCCCTCCGACGTGCGCGGCGGGATGCGCCAGACGTCCCAGAGCGCCGTCCGACCGGTGAGGTCGAGCCCCATGATCAGCGGCCGCGACGCGCCCCGCGCGAGATCGAGCGACCGTCGGATGCGCCTGGCGCCGGCGGTCGACGCCATGCCGGTCAGATCGCGGCCGATGACGCCCGGCGCCGCCCGGCGCGCGGTGCGGTTGGCCCAGAGGACCCGCCCTTCGGTGGAGGAGACCAGGATCGGCAGGGGCGCGGCTTCGAGCGCCCAGACGATGCAGTCGAGGGTCTCCGCGGGGTCAGCCGAAGAATTCGTGCTCACCGGCCTCCTCGTCGGCAACCAGCCTCACGACCACGCGGCAGGCGGGATCGCCGAGGGCAATCGCCTCCTCGACCTGCACCGAGGCGTAGCCGGCGCGGTCGGCCGCGACGCGACCGAAGACGTTGGTCGTCATCATGCAGAGCGACGGTCGTCCGAGCACACGCTCGGCGAAGGGGCAGCGGCTGTTGACGAACACGATCCGGTCCTCGTCGACGCTCTCGACCTCGAAGGCGCCGCCGAGGCGCGATTTCAGGTCGACGCAGACCGCCGCGATGACCGCAGCGCGTTCCGACCGGTCGAGGGGGCGGCCCTCGGCATACTTGCGGCTGATCTCGCTGCCGAGGCTGCCGCCCACGGCCGCGACGAAGGCGGCCGTGTCCTCGAGCCCGAAGGTTTCCTGCAGGTTCCCGGCGAGAAGGGCGACGATGTCGCCGAAGAAGCCCTCGGCGTTCAGGTCGACCTCCTTTCCCGTGGCCGCCGGCCGGTCCTCTCTCTCCGGGTCGTCTTCCATTCCGAATCCAACACTCTCGACTGCGGTTCGAGGTCAGGCTCCGGCCCGGGGGTCAGGATCCTCTTAACCAAGCGTTCCCAGGGAACCGCCCGACAGGGGTCCCCGGCGCCGTCGCGGCCGCACGGCCCGGGCCGCCCTTGCGCTCCGCGCGCTCTCGTTTGCGCAGCACGACCGGACGCCTCGATCGCCCGCCCCGCAAGGGCACCCGGGCGGGGTCGCCCGCCGTCCCGCCGCCGACGCGGGATTCCGGGACGGACCGCCGCCCTCTCCCGGGGACTCGGGCGCGGCCCCCTGCCCCCCTCTCACGTTGGGTTCGGCGGGTTTGGCGGGCTTGGCCGAGGCGCTAGCCCAGGTGGATCTGCCCCTCGGGGTAGCGGACCCGCGGACGGCTGCGGGTGGCGAGGAAGAAGCCGAGGGTGAGCGGGCCGACGCGGCCGAGGAACATCACCGCCATGACGACGAACGCCCCCTGCGGCCCGAGCTCGCCCGTGGCCCCCATCGACAGGCCGACGGTGCCGAAGGCCGAGGCGATCTCGAAGGCAAGGGTCAGGAACTCCCCCTCCTCAACGAGGATCAGGAGGAACAGCGAGACCATGACGACGAGCATGCTGATCATGGTGAGGGCGAGGACCTTCATGATCTCGTCGGGCCCGATGCTGCGGCCGAAGGCGTGGAGCTGGCTGCGACGCCGGAAGAACGCGAGCGTGGCGAGGATGAGGACGATGAAGGTCGTGACCTTGATGCCGCCCGCGGTCGAGGTGCTGCCGCCGCCCACCAGCATCAGCGAGATGGTCAAAAGCGCCGTCTCGTCGCGCATCGCGGCGGTGTCGATGCTGTTGAACCCCGCCGTGCGCGGCGTCACCCCCTGGAACCACGAGGCCCAGAGCTTGCCCGCGGTGGTCTCCATGGCGCCAAGCGTGTCGGGGTTGGTCCATTCGAGGAGGGCGAAGGTCGCGACCGCCCAGCCGATCAGGGAGATAGTGCCGACGAGCATGAGCCGGGTGTGTAGCGTCAGACGGCGCCAGCGACGCTGCCGGAGGACGTCGCCGACGACAACGAAACCGAGGCCGCTGAGAATGAACATCGAGGTGATGACGACGTTGACGAGCGGGTCCGCGACGTAGCCCGACAAGCTGTCCGGAAACAGTGAGAAGCCCGCGTTGTTGAAGGCCGAGATCGAGTGGAAGACGGCCTGCCAGAGCCCCTCGGCCCAGCCGAACTCGGGGACGAAGACGATGGCCAGGAGCGCCGCGCCCGCGGCCTCGACGACGACGGCGATGCGCACGATGAGCCAGACGAGGACGACGAGGTTCGACATCGAGCTCTGGTTCAGGTCCTCGCGTAGGATGACGCGGCTCGGCATGCCGATGGGGATGCCGATGACCGAGAGCAGGAGGACGGCGAAGGTCATGAGCCCGAGGCCGCCCATCTGGATCAGGAACGCCACCACCGCCTGCCCGAAGACGGTGTAGGCCGAGCCCGTGTCGACGACGACGAGGCCCGTGACCGTCACCGCCGAGGTCGAGGTGAAGAGCGCCTCGAGCCAGCCGACCTCGCCGTGATGCGAGACGGGCAGCATCAGGAGCAGCATCCCGACCTGGATCAGCACGAGATACATGAGCGCCAGCAGCCCCGGCGGCGGGATGCGCTGCAGCGACCGGCGCCAGGCCGGCACGGCGGGCGCGGGCACAATCACACGGTGTCGGCGAAACGGCGCAGGTCGGCGCGCCTCCCGAGGAGGATCAGGCGGTCGTCCTCGGCCAGCGCACAGCGCGCGCCGTCGCCGCCCTTGAACTCGGTGCCGCCCATGACGCCGACGCAGCGCAGCTCGAAGCGTTCCCGCAGGTCGAGCGAGTCGAGCGTGCGACCGGCGAGGCGCTCGGGCACGATCATGTTCACGACGTGGTAGCCGTTGCCGAGCGTGACGTAGTCGCGGACCATCGGGTTGTTCAGCATCTGCGCGACGTGCCGGCCCATCTCCTCCTCGGGATTGACGATGCGGTCGACGCCGATCTTCGACAGGATCCGGTGATGGGTGCGGCTGACGGCCTTTGCCCAGACCTCCCCGACGCCGGCCATGCGGACCGAGATCGCCGAGACGACGCTGCTTTCCAGGTCCTCGCCCATGGCGATGACGGCGACGTCGTAGTCGCCGATGCCGATCTCCTTCAGCGCCGCGTCGTCGGTGCCGTCGGCGATGAAGGTCTGCGACAGATGCTCGGCCATTCGGTTGATGACGACGGGGTCGCGGTCGATCCCGGCGACGTAGTTCCCGAACCGCGCGAGCTCGCGCGCGATGGTACTGCCGAAGCTGCCGAGCCCGATCACCGCGAAGTTCCGCGTGGCTTTTCTGGACATCGCCTGCCTGCCTCCGCGCCGGCCGCGACCTATCGCGGCGTCCGCGCCGGCGGGAAAGTAGTGCCGCGCGGCGGAACTGCGAGCCCCGCGAGGGATTGAGCGCGCCGCCGCATGACCATCCCCCGTTCTGCGCCGTGGGATCGCCGTTAGGGCGATCGCAAGACCCTCGCCGCAAGTGTGCGGCCCGTCGAACCCGAGCATCCGACCCCATGACCATGAGGACCAGACCGTGAACCTCGATGAACACCAGAACGTCGCCTTCCGCGCCGACACGGTGGGACCGCGCCTGTCGCCCGTCCTGCGGAACCTCGTCCAGGCGACGTCCCGGCTCGGCTTCTCGGTGTCGCTGGACGACCTCGCCGAGATCGAGGCCGGCGAGATGCAGGCCCGGCAAGCGCTCGACGGAGCCTTCGCGATGATGCGCGAGCAGGCGCTCGCACGGCGGCGGAACCTTGCGGACTTCGAGGGCGTGGAGGTCGTCTCGATCGGCCAGGACTGCTTCAGCCGCACGGTGCTGACGCGCTGGGGCCTGAAGAAGTTCTCGGCCCTGGGCGAGAAGTCGGGGCCCTTCGACCTCTCGGTTCACCGCCTGCCGACAACGGCGCGGCTGATCGAGACGGACTTCGACGGCTATATGACCCCGAGCCAGCTCGTCTACAACGCCAAGCTCGGCTACTGCCAGCACACCGGGCTCGGGACCCACTTCAATCACGAGAAGGGGCCGGAGTTCTCCGAGGACGGTTTCGCGCCGCTGATCGCGCGCTACGCCTCGCGGATCGACAACTTTCAGGCCGTCATGGCGTCGGGCCGTCCGACGGCGCTAGTCCTGCATGTCCTGCGGCCGAGCCAGACCGGCACCGGGGCGGCGATCGACGGCCTCTGGAAGGTGATCGAACGGCGGTGGGGCGGCGAGGCGAGATGCCTGATCGCGGTCAACACGTGGCCGCACGGTGCCGAGATCGTGCCGACCGAGACCCGGTTCCCCGAGCGCGTGACGATGATCGACATCGCCTATCCGGCGCCGAAATACGTCTGGCACATGCCGGAGCACAGCTTCTCCGAGGGCGGCTGCGCCTTCGAACGCGAGGTGGTGACGCGGGTCGGGGAGGCGGCCGCGTGCCTCGTTCCGCGTGACGCCGCGGCGTCCGCGCCGGCGACCAGCGCCGCCTGAGACGCGGTCGGGGCCGAGCCCGCCGCATCTCCGCGCGGCATCTGCACCGGCGCGCTGTCAGGGCTCGCGCCCGATGCGCGACGCCCCGGGGTTCCGCGCCCGCCGGCGCCGCCGCGTCGCTCAGACCATGCCGGCGCGCAGGAAGCGGCTGCGGGCCCTGGGGATCGATCCGGTCTCGAGCCCCGTGAAGACGTGCAGGGTCGCGAGATCGCGGTCGATCACGGCGTGGTCCGAGACCCAGCCCCCGAGCGCCAGGTAGAACCGCAGGAGCGGCGGCATCGCCCGCATGGCCTGGCGCGGATCGGGGCGCCGCGGCCGGCGGGCGAAGCGGAACACCTGCGGCGATTTCACCCGCGGCAGCCAGCGCCGTGGCGCCAGATGCCGCTCGGACAGGAGCGCGAAGGCCTCGTCGTAGGGCGTGGGCTCGGTGCCGCGGAACGACGTGCAGCCGAAGATGAGGCGCACGTCCTCGTCCTCGACGACGCGGGCCACGGCGCCCCAGGCGACGCGCAGGACGTCGGGATCGGCGACGCCCGGGGCGAGACAGAAGCGGCCGAGCTCGAGCATCCGCCCCTCGAAGGCTGCGAGTGCGGTCAGCCCGTAGTGCTGCGCGGCATAGCTCCGCTCGATGTCGCGGCCGCCGAGCGAAAGGAGGCGGAACGTGCACGAGGTCGACCCCGCCGCGTCCTCGACGAGAACGTGGCGGCAGAGCCCGTCCCAGGGGTCCGCGTCGCGGCCGTCGGCGCGGGGGAAGGCGCCCGTGCCCGCGACGAAGGCCGCGTGGCGCAGGCTCTGCGCCCGCAGCACGTCGTCCGGGGTTTCGGCGAAGCGGGCGCGGTAGCGTCCCGGGCCCATGCGCGCCTCCTTGGATGCCGCGACGCGGCGCCTAGATCATGGGGCGAACGCCGTCCCGCGGCAAGATCGAGACAGGGGAGCGACGGGCATGGACAAGCCGGTGACCGACAAGGTGGTGAAGAACGACGCGGAGTGGCGGGCCGAGCTCGATCCTCTCGCCTACAAGGTCACCCGCAAGCACGGGACCGAGCGGGCGTTCACGCGCGACGACTTTCCGAAGGACCCGGGCACCTTCACCTGCGTCTGCTGCGGCGCGCCGCTCTTCGACCAGGCCCACAAGTTCGACTCGGGGACCGGCTGGCCGTCGTTCTGGCAGGTCAGGGACGGGGCGCCGGTGGGCGAGCAGGAGGACCGGTCGCTGTTCATGCGCCGGACCGAGGTGCATTGCGAACGCTGCGACGCGCATCTGGGCCATGTCTTTCCGGACGGGCCGAAGCCCACGGGGCTGCGGTACTGCATCAACGGCGTCGCGCTGAACTTCGAGCCCGAGGCGGACTGACCCCGGGCGCCGCCCTACTCGCCGTCGACGTCGAGGAGTTGCCCCGGGTTGAAGCGACCGATGTTGCCGAAGAGCTGCTCGAGGAGCGGCACGCCGGCGGTCGTGGGCGACGTCACCCGGCGGCTCAGCGGCACCACCCTGCCGTTGCGCAGCCCGTAGCGCTCGACGTTGGTGACGGCATCGTCGGCGAAGCTGATCACCAGCACCTCGCGGTCGATCTCGGCCGGGGGTCTGAGCGCGTAGTCCCGGTAGCGCGACCGCACGTAGAACCACCTGTCGTCCTGCAGCAGTGCCCGTGCCGAGGGCCGTCCGATGACGGTCTCGAGGTCGGATTTGGTGTCGCCGATGTCGACCCGCGCCATCTCGGCCTCGGTCGGGACGTACCCGTGGTTGCGGTACTGCGTGGTGCAGGCGGCGAGGAGCAGCACGCCGCCCACGCCGAGAAGCCGGAAACCTCGAACCCGCGGCCGCATCGACGTTGCCATTCACCAGTCCCCTTCGCCGTTTTACGCACTTACATAACCGACTGAACGCGATCAAGGATGGAGCCCGATCATGCGCACCCCTGCCCTGCCGGTCGAGCCGTGGAGCCACATCGTCCGCCTCGACGACACCGGCCGGACGCCGATCGACTTCGACGTGGCGCCCTCGGCCGAGGCTTGCGCCGAGCTGGCGGCGCGGCTCGGCATCCTCGGCCTTCGCAAGCTGCGCCTCAAGGGCCGGCTGGCGTCGGAAGGCGGGCGCGACTGGCGGCTGGCGGCGACCCTCGGCGCCACCGCGCAGCAGGCCTGCGTGGTCACGCTGGCGCCGGTGACGACGCGGATCGAGGAGACGGTCGATCGGCGCTACGCCGCCCACCTGCCCGAGCTGCCCCCGACCGAGGAGGTCGAGATGCCCGACGAGACCGTGGAGCCCCTGGCACGCGCCGTCGATCTCGGCGCCATCATGGCCGAAGCGCTGGCGCTGGCGCTGCCGGCCTGGCCGCGGGCCGAGGGCGCGGAGGTCGGGCAGCGCACCTTCGCCCGGCCCGGAACCCGGCCGATGACGGACGAGGGCGCACGCCCCTTCGCCGGGCTGCGGGACATCCTCTCGGACCGGGGCGACGATACCTGAGGACGCCCTCGTAGGGGGTTGCGCAACGTCCGAATCCGACTATGTTCCGCGGCTCGTTCGCAC
>CAYMRW010000104.1:0-7542 GCA_964392825.1 uncultured Rhodobacterales bacterium | reverse complement strand
CTACTTCCAGCTCCTCTTCGCCATCGACCGGCTGCGCGGGATGGCCGAGGAGGACCCGTCCGTCCTGACCTCGGACGTCCTGCGTGCCGCAGCCGAGGGCGACATGGAGACGGTCGCCGCGGCGGGGACCGAGGGGCTTCTCGAGATCGTCTCGACCACGCATTCCGGCATGACGGTCGACGCGTTCGTCGACGACGCCCGCGCCTGGTTCGAAACCGCGAGGCACCCCGGGACCGGCATGGCCTACGACGCGATGGTCTACCAGCCGATGCTGGAACTTCTCAGCTATCTCCGCGACGAGGACTTCACGACGTACATCGTCTCGGGCGGCGGCCTGCACTTCATCCGCGCCTTCGCTGAGGGGGCCTACGGCATCCCGCCGAACCAGGTCGTCGGCACCACCGGGAACGCCAGCTACGAGGTCGTGGACGGGGTGCCGCAGATCGCCAAGGACCCCGGCATCTTCTTCATAGACGACCGCGAGGGGAAGCCGTTGGCCATCGACGCCCGGATCGGCAAGCGACCGATCCTGGCCGCCGGCAATTCCGACGGCGACTTCCAGATGCTGGAATGGACGACGGCCGGCGAGGGCCCCCGCCTCGGCATGCTGGTCCACCACACCGACGGGGCGCGCGAGTTCGCCTACGACCGCGAGGGCCATGTCGGCGTCCTCGCCCGCGGTCTCGACGAGGCGGAGGAGCGCGGCTGGCTCCTCGTCGACATGGCCGAGGACTGGGAGCAGGTCTGGCCCGCCGCGCAATGAACCCGGAGGCCGGCACCGGTCCGCTGCCGCAGGCGATGGACGCGGACGTCGAGGACGGCGCCACCGAGCCCGTGCGCCCGGGGCTCGTTCCGCGCGGCTGCGACGCGACGTCCGGGCAGCCGTGGCCCGGCGGACTCCGGCGCCACGTGCCCGGCCGGCCCGCGACCGCGCCGCCGAAGAAGGGGAGGATCGTCACCCGCGATCGCCCGCCCTGCGGGGAGATCCCGGTGATGCGCGCCGAATCCGAGGTTCCCGAGGGTCGGAGCAATCCGGCGAGCCTGATCGGCGACAGCTTCCGGCACGGCCGGGGCGGGCCGAGCGGCGCGTTTGACGCGCATCCCGCCCCGAGCGGGGCGGTGCTGCCGAGGTTCCTGCCCCGCGCGTCGAAGGAGGAGTGGGAGTGCCGCTCCCTCGACCTCCGCGACGGGCCGGGGGTCCTCGAAAAACGCGAGGCCGGGGACGGGGACATGGCGGCTTGCCGGGACACGATCGCGAACGCGGTGCGCGACCATCCGGCCGGGCGCGTCGTTCCGGCCGACGACACGTGCGGCGCCGGCCCGATCGTCTCGCCGGTCCTGTCCGAGACGACGGCGCGCATGGACCCGCAACCCCCGGAGGGGACCGACGTGGAGCGGCAGCGCATGGCGCAAGAGGCGAGGGACTGATGGAAGGCGCATCCGGCGACAGCGCGGGGGCCGCGGCCCGGGGCCAGATCGAGGCGCTGCGCGCGCGGATGGGCGAAGCGATCATCGGGCAGCGCGACGTCATCGAGCGGCTGCTGATCGGGCTTCTCGCGAACGGCAACCTGCTGGTCGAGGGGCTGCCGGGGCTCGCCAAGACACGGGCGATCAAGGCGCTGGCGCGGAACATGGAGTGCGACTTCAGCCGCATCCAGTTCACGCCCGACCTCCTGCCCTCGGACGTGACCGGAACCGAGGTCTACTACCAGGCCGAGGGCGGCTCCGAGTTCCGCTTCGAGCCGGGGCCGATCTTCGCCAACATCGTGCTCGCCGACGAGATCAACCGGGCGCCCGCCAAGGTGCAGGCCGCCCTCCTCGAGGCGATGGAGGAGCGGCAGGTGACGGTCGCCGGCAAGACCCACGCGATGCCGCCGCTGTTCATGGTGATGGCGACGCAGAACCCGATCGAGCAGGAGGGGACCTATCCGCTGCCCGAGGCGCAGATGGACCGCTTCCTGATGCACGTGCACATCACCTACCCGCCGGTCGAGGACGAGGTCGAGGTGATCCGCCTCGTCCGCGGCGAGGAGATCGCCGCCAACGCCGCGTCCGCCGGGACGCCCGGGGCACGCCGGCCTCCGATCCCGCAGGAGGCGGTCTTCGCCGCCCGCCGCGAGATCGCCGCCATCCACGTGTCCGACGCGATGGAGCGGTACATGGCCGACCTCGTGCAGGCGACGCGGGCGCCTGCGGGGTTCGGCGACGACCTTAAGCGCTGGATCGACGTGGGGGCGAGCCCCCGCGCCTCGCTGGCGCTCGACCGCTGCGGACGCACGCACGCCTGGTTGGCAGGCCGCGGCTACGTCGATCCCGAGGACGTGCGCGCGATCGCGCCGGACGTCATGCGTCACCGTCTCGGCCTCAGCTACGAGGCGCAGGGGGAGGGCGTGGCGCCCGACCGTGTCGTCGCCGAGATCGTGCGCCAGGTGGCGCTGCCCTGAGCCATGCCCGACCGCCGCGCACGCACGAGGACCGGCACGCTGCCCCCGACGCCGCCGCAGGCCGACGACCCGCGGATCCACGTGACGTTGACGCACCTGCGTTCGCTCGAGGCGCGGGCGCGCAGCCTCACGTTCCTGCCCCGTCAGCCGGCGCGCTCGGTGCTGAATGGCCGCCACGCCTCGCGGCTGCGCGGGCGCGGGCTGAACTTCGAGGAGCTCCGCGACTACCAGCCGGGCGACGACGTGCGATCGATCGACTGGAAGGTGACGGCGCGCACCGGCAGCCCGCACGTTCGGGTGATGACCGAGGAGCGGGACCGCCCGGCGCTGATCGTCGTCGACCAGCGGATGTCGATGTTCTTCGGCTCGCGCCTCAACATGAAGGCCGTCACCGCCGCCGAGGCCGCAGCCCTCGCGGCGTTCCGGATCCTCGACCAGGGCGACCGCGTCGGCGGCATCGTCTTCGGCGACAGGGAGATCGCGGAGATCCGTCCGCAGCGGAGCCGGGCGGCGCTGAACCGCTTCCTCGCCGCGCTGGCGGACGCCAACGCGCTCTTGCGTGCCGATGCGCCGGCCGCCGCTCCGGTGCCCCTCGCCCGGGTCCTTCGTGCCGTGGCCCGGATCGCGCCGCGGAACCACCTCGTCATCGTGCTCTCCGACTTCGATGTCGTGGACCACGAGACGCGGCGCCTCGTCGCCGGTCTCTCGCGCAAGAACGACCTCGTCCTCGTCCTGGTCACCGACCCGTTCGCCGAGGACATGCCCGAAGGCCTGAAGCTCGTCGTCTCCGACGGAGAGCTTCAGGCCGAGATCGACACCGGCGACCGGACGGTTCACCGCAATCTGCGCGAGACGGCGCGCGGGCGTCTCGCCGAGGTGCTGGACTGGCAGCGCACCACCGGCGTCCCCGTCCTCCCGCTCTCCGCCGCGGAGGAGACGTTGCCCCAGGTCCGGCGCCTGATGGGCCTCGCCCCGCGATGAACGGCGACGCGGAGGCCGTGGAGGTCACGAACCTCGTCGACCTCATCGGCCGCCTGGCCGAGCCGGCGGAGCCGGCGCCGGTGGCGATGACGCCGCAGACCCCTGGCTGGACGGTGCTCGCCATCCTGACGGCGCTGCTCCTCGGCTGGCTCGCCTGGCTGGCGCTGCGGCACTGGCGCGCCAACGCCTACCGCCGCGCTGCGCTGGCCGAACTGCAGCGCGCCGGCGACGACCCGGCGGCCATCGCCGACATCCTGCGCCGCGCCGCCCTCGCCGCCTGGCCGCGGGAGCGGGTGGCGAGCCTTTCCGGCCGCGACTGGCTCGACTTCCTCGACGGGACGGGCGGGGGCGGCTTCTCGGACGGCCCGGGCTGGGCGCTGGCGCAGGCGCCCTACGGCCGCGATCCCCACCCCGTTCCGGGTCTCCGCGACCTGGCGGTGCGCTGGGTCCGGCGCCATCGGCGCGAGGCCGCGCCATGATCTCTCTCGGCCTCGCCTGGGCGCTGGTTCTGCTGCCGCTGCCGCTTCTGGTCTGGTGGCTCGCGCCGCCGCACCGCGAGCAGGTGCCGTCGCTCCGCCTGCCGTTCTTCCGCCGCATCGTCGACGTCGCCGGCGCCGAGCCCGGGCCGGGTGCGGTCGTCCTCTCGCGCACGCGCATGCAGATGGGCTCCGCGATCGTGGTCTGGTGCCTGATCGTCCTCGCCCTCGCCCGTCCGGAGCGCGTCGGCGAGCCGGTCGAGATCACCCGCGCCGCTCGCGACGTGGTGCTCGCCATCGACATCTCGGGCTCGATGAACACCCGCGACTTCGTCGGGCCGGACGGCGCCCGGGAGCAGCGCCTCGCCGCCGTGCGCGACGTCGTCCGGAGCTTCGTCGCGCAGCGAGACGGCGACCGGATGGCGCTGATCGTCTTCGGCTCGAAGGCGTACGTGCAGGCCCCGCTGACCGAGGATCTGCGCACCATCGCCGATCTCCTCGATCGGACCGAGGTCGGCATGGCGGGTCCGCACACGGCGCTCGGCGACGCGATCGGCCTTGCCATCCGCACCTTCGAGACCAGCGACATCGACCAGCGCCTCCTGATCCTGCTGTCGGACGGCAGCGACACCGCGAGCCGGATGAGCCCGATCAATGCCGCGGAGATCGCCGCCGCCGAAGACGTCGAGATCCACGCGATCGGCGTCGGCGACCCCGATGCCACGGGCGAGGATCGCGTCGACCTCGCGGTCCTCCAGGACATCGCCGCGCGGACCGGCGGCGCGTACTTCTTCGCCTCCGACGAGGAAGCGCTTGTCGAGGTCTACGACCGGATCGACGAACTCGCTCCGCGCGAGGTCGAGACGCTGTCCTTCCGACCGCGCGAGTCCCTGGCCTGGATCCCGCTCGCGCTCGCCGCATCGACGGGCCTCGGGGCCATCGCCGTCCTGCACGTCGGCTCGCGCCGCCGCGCCACGGCATGAGCGATCTCGGCGTCATTGCCGAAGCGTTCCACTTCCTCCGGCCGTGGTGGCTGGCGCTGATCCCCGTCATCGCCGCCTTCTGGTGGGATGTGCGCCGGCCACACCGCCGCCGCGTCGTCCCGACCGAAAGCATCGCGCCGCATCTGCGCGAGGCCCTGACGCTGGGGGCATCGAGCGGGCGGCGCCTGCAGCCGATCGATGGGGTGGCCTTGGCGCTTGCGCTGAGCGTTCTGGGCGCCGCCGGCCCCACGTGGTCGCGGATGCCCGACCCGTTCATGGCGCAGTCCGCGCCGGTCGTCGTCGTCCTTGAGGTCACGCCCTCGATGCAGCAGACCGATGTCGCCCCCTCGCGCGCCGAGCGCGGCAAGCAGAAGATCCGCGACCTGCTGCAGCTCCGCGCCGGCGCCGGCACCGCACTCGTGGCCTATGCCGGGAGTGCCCACGGTGTCGTGCCGATGACCGGGGATCCGGCGGTGATGCTGCCCTATCTCCAAGGACTGACACCCGACGTGATGCCCACGGAGGGCGACCGCGCCGCGAACGCCTTCACGCTGGCTTCGGCACTGCTGGCACAGGAGGACGCGCCGGGCGGCGTCCTCTTCGTCACGGACGGGCTCGATCCCGCCGACGTCGTGGCGCTGGAGGGCGCGGGGGGACCGCCGGTCGCGGTTCTGGCGATGCTGCCCGCGGATGTGCGCGACCGCGGGCTCGACCGACTGTCGATGCCCGTGATCCCGGTCACGCCGGACGATAGCGACATCCGCCAGATCGACCGGGCGCTGAACGCGGCCTACCGGCGGGCGATGCTCGAGAACGCCGATCAGCCGTGGGAGGATCGCGGGCATTGGCTCGCCTGGCCCGCGGCGCTGCTCGCCCTGCTCTGGTTCCGGCGTGGCTGGACGATGCGTTGGGCCGCGCTCGCCGCCCTGACGACGCTGCCGGCGGCGCCGGCGGATGCGGCACCGATCGACTGGTTTCTCACCGCCGATCAGCAGGGCCGCCTCGCCTTCGAGCGCCGCGACTACGACCGCGCCGCCGATCTCTTCACCGATCCGCTCTGGCGCGGCTACGCGCTCTATCGCGACGGCCAGTACGCGACCGCGATCGAGGTGCTGGACCGCGTGGACACGGCCCAGGCGGCGTTCATTCAGGGGCTCGCGCACGTCAAGTCGCGCGGCTACCGCGATGGCGTTCGCGCGTTCGAGACGGTGCTCGAGCGCGACCCGGACTACCCGAACGCGGCCGAGAACCTCGCCACCGCGCGGGAGATCGTCGCCTACATCGAGCGCCTGCGGGAGCAGTCGGACACCGGCGAGGAGGCCGGGATCGGCGCCGACGAGGTGGTCTTCGACAACGAGGCGGACCGTGGCGCCGAAACCCAGATGGAGGTGCCCGAGGACGGCGGCGACGGCCTCATGACGACGGAGCAGTGGATGAACACCGTCGATACGCGCACCGGCGACTTCCTGCGGCAGCGCTTCGCCATCGAGGCCGCCCGCGGACCGGCCCCTCGCGAGGCCCCGGACGAGACCCCGGGCAAGGCGGAGAACGAGGCCCCGGACGAGGCCCCGGAGTGAGGAGGGCCGGGCTGGCCGTCCTGATCGTCGCCGCGGCCCCGTCCTGGGCGGCGGCCCAGGCCGCCACCCCCGCCCCGCCTGGGCGCGAGGCTTCCGCGCAGGGCGCTGCGGAGACGCCGCCGTCGGAGCCGATCCTCACCGTCGAATTCAGCGAAACGGAGGCGATTCCGGGACAGCCGCTGGTCCTCCGCCTCGCCGTCCTGGTCCCCACCTTCATGCCGTCCCCCCCGGTCTGGCCGAGCTTCGAGGCGCCGAACCTGCTGGTACGTCTGCCTGAGGGTTCGACCAATCCAGTAAGCCGGCGTGTCGGGGGGGACACCTGGTCGGGCGTTTCACGGCGCTACAGCATCTCGCCGATGGTGCCGGGGAGCTTCGCGATCCCCCCGCAATCGGTCGTCGTCACCTATGTCGACCCCGATACGACGGAGCCGGCGCGGGCGACGCTTTCGACAGGCCCGATCGTGTTTGCCGGCGTGCTTCCCGATGGGGCAGAGGGGCTCGACCCGTTCCTCGCCGCCCGGGCGGTGGACCTCGCGCAGGAGGTCGTGGGCAATCCGTCGACGATGGTGCCGGGCGACAGCTTCACCCGAACGGTCACGGCCCGCATCAGCGGCACATCGCCGATGTTCCTGCCCGACCTTCTGCCGACGCACGGGATCGAAGGTCTTGCTGCGTATTCCGATGCGCCGGTGATCGAGGAGAGCTTCGACCGCGGGGTCCTCTCCGGCACACGAACCGAGAGCGTGACGTACGTGGCCGAGGGCGGCGGTTCCGGCGCAGTTCCGGCGCTCGCCCTCGACTGGTACGATCTCGACGCCGGCGGGGTCGAAACGGCCACGGTCGACGGGTTCGCCGTTCGGGTCGATGGCCCGCCCGTCCGCAGCGCGGCCCAGCCCGACTGGCGCGGGATCGCGCGCGCGGCGCTCCTGTCGCTGGCCGCGGTCGCCGTCTTGGTGCCGCTGGTCCGGCGTGCCGTGCCGCGTGTCCGGCGCGGCCTGGAACGATGGCACGCGACGCGCGCCGCCACGGAGCGTCACGCCTTTGCCGCGGTCCGGCGTGCCGCTGCCGCGCGCGACATGTC
>CAYMRW010000103.1:0-7592 GCA_964392825.1 uncultured Rhodobacterales bacterium | reverse complement strand
ATCGGCGACATCTTCTCGATGCGGGGCATCGACGACGTCGCGAAGGGCGCCGACGCCGAGCTGATGGACCACCTCGTCCGGCTCGCCGGAGAGGCCGAGGACGGCAGCCTGACCTTCGCCAACTTCGTCGAGTTCGACAGCGTCTACGGGCACCGGCGCGACCCGGCGGGATACGCCCGCGCCCTCGAATGGTTCGACAGCGAACTGCCACGCCTCTTCGGCCGGCTGCGCGACGGCGACCTCGTCGTCTTCACCGCCGACCACGGCAACGACCCGACGTACCGCGGCAGCAACCACACCCGCGAGCGCGTGCCCGTGATCGGCCACGGGCTCGGGCATCGCGCGATCGGGCTCGTCGGATTCGCGGACGTGGGCGCCTCGGTGGCGACTTACCTGGGCGTCCCGGCGCCGGGCCCCGGACGGAGCTTCCTGTGACGCCCAGGGTCGAGCTGCACCTGCATCTCGAAGGGGCGGCGCCTCCTGCCTTCATCCGCGGGCTCGCGGCGGAGAAGTCCGTCGACCTTTCGGGCATCTTCGACGACGGGGGCGCGTACCGCTACGACGGGTTCGTCGACTTCCTGCGCGTCTACGAGGCGGCCACGTCGGTTCTCGGGCGGCCGGAGGACTACGCCCGCCTGACGCAGGCGGTGCTCGACCAGTCGGCGGCCTCGGGCGTCATCTACACCGAGGCGTTCCTCGCGCCCGACTTCTGCGGCGGACGCGACGTCGGCGCCTGGCGGGACTACCTCGCCGCCATTCGCGAGACGGCCGCGGGACACGAGGTCATCCTCCGCGGCATCGTCACCTGCGTCCGCCATTTCGGGCCCGAACGGGCGCGGCAGGCCGCCATCTGCGCCGCCGAGACCGCGGGCGACTTCGTCACCGGCTTCGGCATGGGCGGCGACGAGGGCGTCGGGCGCCAGCGGGACTTCGCCTGGGCCTTCGACTGCGCGCGCGAGGCCGGGCTGCGGCTGACCACCCACGCCGGCGAGTTCGGCGGGCCCGAGAGCGTGCGCGACGCGCTCGACCTGCGCGTCGAGCGTATCGGCCACGGCGTCCGCGCCGCCGAGGATCCGGCCCTCGTCGCGACGCTGGCCGAGCGCGGCATCGTCCTCGAGGTCTGCCCGGGGTCGAACGTCGCGCTTGGCCTCTACCCGGACTGGGCCGCGCATCCGATCGCCCGGCTGCGCGAGGCCGGCGTCCCGGTGACGATCTCCACCGACGACCCGCCGTTCTTCCACACCGACATGGCACGCGAGGAGCGGGAACTGGCCCAGGCGTTCGGCTGGGACGACGCGGACTTCGCCGAGATCCACCGCACCGCGGCCCGCGCCGCCTTCTGCGACCCGGAGACCCGCGACGCCGTGCTGAAGCGACTGGAGACGCCATGACCGAGCATCTGACCGTCGTCGAGCATCCGCTGGTGCAGCACAAGCTGACCCTCATGCGCGACCGCGGCACCTCGACGGCGGGGTTCCGGCGGCTTTTGCGCGAGATTAGCCAGTTGCTGGCCTACGAGATCACGCGCGACCTGCCGCTCGCCCGCTGCCGGATCGAGACGCCGCTTGTGGCGATGGACGCGCCGGTCCTCGCCGGCAAGAAACTGGCGCTGGTGTCGATCCTGCGGGCCGGCAACGGGCTGATGGACGGCGTCCTGGAGCTGATCCCGGCGGCGCGGGTCGGCTTCATCGGCCTCTACCGCGACGAGGCCACGCTGCAGCCGGTCCAATACTACTCCAAGCTGCCGGCAGGGCTTCGGGAGCGGGTGGTGATCGTGGTCGACCCGATGCTCGCGACCGGAAACTCCTCGGCGGCGGCGGTGGACCTCATCAAGGCGGCCGGGGCGGAGGACATCCGCTTCCTCTGCCTGCTCGCCGCCCCCGAAGGGGTGGCGCGAATGCGCGCGGCCCATCCCGACGTCCGCATCGTGACGGCGGCGCTCGACGAACGGCTCGACGAGCGGGGCTTCATCGTCCCCGGCCTCGGCGACGCCGGCGACCGCATGTTCGGCACCAAGTGAGCGGGACATCCGCAGCCGAGGTTCCAGGCGCCCAGCCCCGCGACCCGAGGACGCGTGACGCGGACATGGACGCAGACCGGAGGCCGGAGACCGAACACGGCTCGACGGGGAGGCCTCGGCGACGTCCCTGCGCCCGCCGCGACGAACCGCTCCGGAAGGCCCCGACGCCCGGCGCCGGCGTCGCCCTTCAACGGTCGCGATTCGCAGGGTGTCGACCTCAGGGGCATGCGTCCCCGTGCTCGGGTCCGGGCCCGACCCGCGGGAGGCGGTAGGCGCGCGCCGCCGTCCCCCCGAAGATTGCGGCCCGCGCCTCGTCGTCGAGCGCAGACGTCAGGGCCTCCGCTCCCGCCAGCCAGTCTCCGTACTCGGCGGCGAGCCGGCATACCGGCCAGTCCGACCCCCAGAGCACCCGGTGCGGCCCGAAGGCGGCCAGCACGTGATCCGCGTAGGGCCTCAGATCGTTGACGGTCCAACCCGCTGCAGCCTCGTTGACGAGCCCCGAAAGCTTGCAGAAGGCCTGCGTGGCGGCGAGCCGCGCGATCCCCTCGGCCCAGGCGTCGAACCCTTCGGGGTGATCGCGGATCCGCGGCTTCAGGCAGTGGTCGATCACCATGCGCAGGTCCGGATGCGCCTCGGCGACCCGCGCGAAGTTCTCAAGATGCAACGGAAACCCCAGCGCATCGAAGCTGAGGTCGAGGTCGACGAGCGCGCGGTAGCCCCATCGAATGTCCTCGCGCAGCATCCAGCCGGCGTCGGGAATGTCCACGACCATCGGCCGGACGCCCACGAACTTGGGGTGCCGGGCGAACCGTTCGAGGTGGCGCACATGGTCGCGGTTCTCGAAGTCGACCCAGCCCACGACGCCCGCGATCCAGTCCGTGGCGTCGGCGAGGCCCAGCATGTAGTCGGTCTCGGCGACGGTCGGCGCCGCCTGCACCAGCACGGTGGCGTCGATGCCGTGGTCGGCCAGGATCGGCGCGAGGTCGGCGGGCCCGTAGCGGCGCCACAGGCGCGGCTCGTCCCGCGGCATCCACCCGTAGTCGCCGCGCTCCGGCGCCCACAGGTGGTGGTGCGCGTCGATCCGCCTCACGCCGCCCCGACGGGCGGGCTCGGCGCCCCCCTCGCTTCATCTTTCCGCAAATATCCCCGCCGGAGGCATCCGACGCCGCCGGCCCGCGCAACCTCGGGGCGCGGCACGCGGGTCACGTCGGCGCGTCCTCCCGCATCAGCCCCTCGGCCTTGAGGTCGGCCCAGAGCGCGTCCGGCACCGTCGCCGCGGCGACCTCGAGGTTCTGTGTCATCTCCGCCGGCGTCTGGCCACCGGGGATCACCGACACGACGGCCGGATGGCGTAACGGGAAGTGGAACGCGGCCTCGACCATCGCCACCCCGTGCGCCTGGCACACCGCCTCGATCCGCCGCACCCGCTCGCGGATTTCGGGCGGTGCCGGCTCGTAGTCGTAGTACGCTCCCTCGACGGGACCGGTGGCGAGGATCCCCGAATTGTAGGGGCCGCCGATGACGATGCCGATGCCGCGGCTCTCGGCCAGCGGCAGGAAGCTCGTCAGCGCCTCCTGCTCGAGCAGCGTGTAGCGTCCGGCGAGCAGGAAGATGTCGAAGTCGCCGCGCCGGGTCAGCTCCTCGCACACCTCCCACTCGTTCACCCCGGCGCCGAAGGCGCGGATGACGCCCTGGTCGCGCAGCGACAGGAGCGCGTAGTAGCCGCCGCGCATCAGCTCGTCGACGCGGGCGTCGACGGCCGCGCGGCTGCCCTGGTTCGGCACGTCGATGTCGTGGACGTAGAGGATGTCGAAGCGGTCGACGCCCATCCGCTCGAGCGAGAAGTCGACCGAGCGCATCACCCCGTCGTAGGTGAAGCTGTAGACCTCCTGCCGCGCCGGGACGTCGAACCACTTGCCGATACCGTCGCGGTTCTCGGGCAGGCAGGGCCTGAGGAGCCGGCCGACCTTGGTCGACAGCACATAGTCGTCGCGCGGCCGGCCGTAGAGCGCCCGCCCCAGCCGCCGCTCGGCCAGGCCGAAGCCGTAGAGCGGCGCGCTGTCGTAGTAGCGCACGCCTCCGGCCCAGGCGGCGTCGAGGATGGCGTCGGCGTCGGCCTCCGTCACGGCGCGGTAGAGGTTGCCGAGTGGTGCCGTGCCGAAGCCCAGTTCGGTGAAGGTCAGACCGCCGTTGCCGAGCCGGTCCCATGTCCGCGTCGCCAGCCCCATGCGCTCCTCCCGCGACTTCGCTTGCGGGCGGAGCCTATCCGTCTCTAGTCTCGCGGCAAGGGCGGAGGGGACGGCGTGGCAGGCAGGTTCGGGCGGTTGTTCGGCGACACGAAGCCCGTGATCGCCATGGTGCATCTCGCGGCGCTGCCCGGTACCCCGCTCTTCGACGCCGATGCCGGGGTCGACGGCATCGTCGCGGCGGCGGCGCGCGATCTCGAGGCGCTGCAGGCGGCGGGCGTCGACGCGGTGATGTTCGGCAACGAGAACGACCGCCCCTACGAACTCGCCGTCGATCCCGCCTCGACGGCGACGATGGCCTACGTGATCGGGCGGCTCCGGGACCGCATCGGGGTGCCCTTCGGCGTCAACGTGCTCTGGGATCCGATGGCGACGGTGGCGCTGGCGGCGGCGACCGGCGCCGTCTTCGCGCGCGAGATCATGACCGGGACCTATGCCTCCGACATGGGGCTCTGGTCCCCGTCGGCGGCCGCGGCGCAGCGCTATCGCGCGCGGCTGGCTGCGGCGAAGGTGGCCCTGTTCTACAACATCGCGGCGGAGTTCGCGCATTCGCTCGACGCCCGTTCGCTCGCCGACCGGGCGCGCAGCGCCGCGATGTCCTCGGTTCCCGACGCCATCCTCGTCTCCGGGCCGATGACGGGCGAGGCGGCGCCGTTGACCGACCTCGAGGCGGTCAAGGCGGCGCTGCCGGCGCTGCCGGTCCTCGCCAACACCGGCGTGAGGCACGAGACCGTGGCCGACGTTCTGGCGGTCGCCGACGGGTGCATCGTCGGCTCGGCCCTCAAGGAGGCCGGGGATACCTGGCGCCCGGTCGACGCCGAGCGGGCTGCCGACTTCATGGCGGCGGCGCGCCGGGCGCGGGGATGAGCGGCCTCCGCGCGGACCTCGCGGCGCTGATGCGGCTCCCCGGGCTCAGCGGCCACGAGGACCGGGTGCGCCGCGCCATTCGCGACCGGCTCGCGGCGCTCGGCCTCGAGACGCGGACGGACGTGCTCGGCAACCTTTCGGCGACGCTGCCCGGCGATGCCGACCTGCCCTCGGTGCTCGTCATGACGCACATGGACCAGCTCGGCTTCGTCGTCCGCCGCGTCGAGGCCTCGGGGCTGCTCCGGCTCGAGCGCCTCGGCGGCGTGCCCGAACGGGCGCTGCTGTCGCAGGCCGTCCTGATCTGCGTGGGCGAGGGCCGCGACATCGCCGGTGTCATCGGCTGCAAGAGCCATCACGCGACGCTGGCCGACGAGAAGGGCCGGGTGCCCGCGACCGCAGATCTTGCCGTCGACGCGGGCTTCGCCTCGGCGGAGGAGGCCGAGGCCGCGGGCGTCCGCATCGGCACGCCCGTCACCTACCTGCCCCGCGTCCTGGAACTCGCCGGCGGCCGCGTCGCCGGCACCGCCGTCGACGATCGGGCGGGCTGCGCCGTCCTTCTCGACCTCGCCCGCCGGCTCGCCGGGCGCAGCGGCGGGCCGACGGTGCACCTCCTCTTCTCGGTGCAGGAGGAGTTCTCGCTCAAAGCCGCAGCCCCCGCAGCAGCGGCGCTCGCCCCCGACATCGCCGTACAGATCGACATCCTGCTCGCCACCGACACGCCCGAGATGGCGGGAACGGGCGACGTCGCGCTGGGCGGCGGCCCGGGGATCAGCCTCTACTCGTTCCACGGCCGCGGCACGCTGGCGGGCGTCCTCCCGCACCCGTCGCTGGTGCGCCTCTTCGAGGACGCGGCGGACCGCGCCGGCCTGCCGCTCCAGCGGAGCGCGAGGGTCGGCGTGCTGACCGACCTCTCCTACGTCCAGCACGCGGGCGAAGGGGTCGCGGCCATCGACGTGGGCTTTCCCATCCGCTACTCGCATTCGAGCCTCGAGGTCTGCGACCCCGCCGATCTCGAGGAGCTCGCGACGCTGCTCGAGACCGCCCTCGGCGCCATCGACCCCGGCTTCACGCTCGACCGGGACGCGGTGACATGAGCCTGTTTCTCGGCGTCGACGTTGGCACCTACGAGACCAAGGGGGTGCTGACCGACGCGAGCGGCGCCATCGTCGCCACCGCCGCCCACGGCCACGAGATGATCGTGCCGCGCGCGGGCTGGGCCGAGCACCGCGCCGAGGCGGACTGGTGGGCGGGTCTCGTCGCCGTCACCCGCGCGGTGACGGAGAAGAGCGGGGCCGCCGCCGGCGAGGTCGCCGCGATCGCCGTCTCGGCGATCGGCCCCTGCATGGTGCCGGTCGACCGGGACGGACAGGCGCTCATGAACGCGGTCCTCTACGGGGTCGACACCCGCGCCGCGGCCGAGGTGGCCGAGCTCACGCAGGCGATCGGCGAGGCGACGCTGCTCGACCGCTGCGGCAACCTGCTGACCTCGCAATCCGTCGGCCCGAAGATCCTGTGGCTCGCCCGGAACCGGCCCGAGGTCTTCGCCGCCGCGGACGGGATCGGCAGCTCGACGACCTGGATCGTCGAGCGGCTGACCGGCGCGCGGGTGATCGACCACTACACCGCTGCGGGGTTCACGCCGCTCTACGACGTCGGGGCGCAGGACTGGGCCTCGGACCTCGCGGAGGGCATCGTCGACCCGGCGCGGCTGCCCCGGCTGCTCTGGTCGGGCGAGATCGCCGGGCACCTCACCGACGCCGCGGCGGTCGATCTCGGCCTGGCACCCGGGACGCCGGTGACGGCCGGCACCATCGACGCGGCGGCGGAGGCGCTATCGGTCGGGGTCCGGCATCCGGGCGACATGATGCTGATGTACGGGTCCACCATCTTCGTCATCGCCCTCAGCCAGGCGGCGGTGCGCGACGGGCGCCTCTGGTCGGCGCCGTGGCTGTTTCCAGGCGAGCACGCGGTGATGGCGGGGCAGGCCACCTCCGGCACGCTCACGCACTGGTTCCGCGAACGGTTCGCCCGCGAACTGCCCGCCGACGGCGCCTTCGAGCTTCTCGCACGCGAGGCGGCCGGGGTGCCGCCCGGCGCCGACGGTCTGCTCTGTCTGCCCTACTTTTCGGGAGAGCGGACGCCCATCCACGACCCGCTTGCGCGCGGCACCTTCTTCGGACTGAACCTGACCCACGGGCGGGGCCACCTGATGCGGGCGCTGATCGAGGGGATCGCGTTCGGCACCAACCACATCGTCGAGACCTTCGCCGACGCGGGCGAGCCGCCGCGGCGCATCCTCGCGGTCGGCGGCGGCACCCGGAACCCGGTCTGGCTGCAGGCGACGTCGGACATCTCGGGCCTCGACCAGGTCCTCCCGCGCACCACCCTCGGCGCCAGCTACGGCGACGCCTTCCTCGCGGCGCTCGCCGTCGGCGCGGTCGCGCGCGCGGACATCGAGG
>CAYMRW010000102.1:0-7652 GCA_964392825.1 uncultured Rhodobacterales bacterium | reverse complement strand
CGATCGGCCTCGACATCTCGATCCTCGTCAGGACCGTCCGCGTCGTGGCCAGCGGCACGGGGCACTGACAGTCCCCGCCGGGGCGGGTCAACCGGCGCCGTACCGGGCCATGAAGGTCGCGACGGCGCCGTCGACAACCCGGTCGATATCGGCATCCGAGGGCCGCCACTGGCGGCAGAAGACGATGCGGGGAAAGATGTCGGCCTTGCAGAGCTCGGTGAACTGGTCGGCCGCCAGGGGGACGTCCGCGATCCTGAGCTCTCCGCGCGTCACCGCGGCGTCGAGGAACGCCGCGATCCGGTCCCGCACCGCCCTGGGTCCGCTCTCATAGAAGCGCTGCGCGAGTTCGGGGAAGCGGTCGCTTTCGGCGACGCAGACGCGAAACACGCGCTGCCCGAAGTCGCTGGTCATGAACCGCACGAGGTTGCGCCCGGTGTCGCGCAGGGTTTCCGCCACGCCCCGAGCCGGGTCGACCATGCCCATCGACGCTTCCGCCTGGCGCAGACATTCCGCCCGAGCGACCTCGAGAAACATCACCCGCTTGTCGGGAAAATAGCTGTAGAGCGTGGCTTTGCTGACACAGGCGACGCGGGCGATCTCGTCGACGCTCGCCCCCTCGAACCCGTCGCGAAGGAACACCGTCCGCGCCCCCTCGATGACCTGCTGCACCTTGCGGCCTTGACGCAGGACATCGACGGAGTGGTTCATCGGCGGCTCCTCCCAGCCGTCGTGATCTAGGCCTTCCGGTTCAGCGGTTTCAAGTGTTGTCTGCGGCGGGTCAGCCGCTAGTCTGGAATGGTTCCAAGTATGGTCCCGTCATGATCCCCGGTGTTGCCGCCCGCCGTCGATTCGCGAACCTGTCCGAACAGGAGGTCGTCGCCCTTGCCGTGTCGTCGGAGGAGGATGACGCGCGCATCTATCGGACCTACGCGGAGCGGCTGCGCCACGACTATCCGGCCAGCGCCGCGATCTTCGACGCCATGGCGCGAGAGGAGGACGAGCATCGCCGCCGCCTGATCGATCTCCATGCCCGCCGCTTCGGCGAGGTCATCCCGCTGATCCGGCGGGAGCACGTCTCGGGGTACTATGCCCGCCGCCCGGTATGGCTGGTCGAGAACCTCGGCCTCGAGCGGATCCGCGAGGAGGCCGAGATGATGGAGCGCGACGCCCGTCGCTTCTACGAGCAGGCGGCGGCGCGGACGGGCGATGCGGAGACCCGGCGCCTGCTCGGCGATCTCGCCGCCGCCGAGGCCGGGCACGAGAACAAGGCCGACGCGCTCGTGGCCGAGCACCTGGGCGACGATGCCCGCTCGTCCGAGGACCGGACGCGGCACCGCCAGTTCGTACTCACATGGGTGCAGCCGGGGCTCGCCGGGCTGATGGACGGCTCGGTCTCGACCCTGGCCCCGATCTTCGCCGCGGCC
The DNA here is from genome assembly GCA_964392825.1 of uncultured Rhodobacterales bacterium. GTDB lineage: Bacteria > Pseudomonadota > Alphaproteobacteria > Rhodobacterales > Rhodobacteraceae > Roseitranquillus. The sequence continues at coordinate 6,228 of CAYMRW010000102.1, read as the reverse complement.
TTCGCCACGGGCGACACGTGGAACACGTTCCTTGTTGGGCTCGCCGCATCGGTCGGCGCCGGCATCTCCATGGGCTTCACCGAGGCGGCATCGGACGACGGCGCGATCTCGGGCCGCGGCTCCCCGCTCAAGCGCGGCGTCGCATCGGGCGTGATGACGACGGTCGGTGGCCTCGGGCACGCACTGCCGTACCTGATCCCGGACTTCTGGACGGCAACGACGATCGCCATCGTCGTCGTGGTCTGCGAGCTGTGGGCGATCGCCTGGATCCAGAACCGCTTCATGGAGACGCCGTTCTGGCGGGCGGCGCTGCAGGTCGTCGCCGGCGGAGGTCTCGTGCTGGGCGCGGGCATCCTGATCGGGTCTGGCTAGCTTCCACTGTGCCGTCGCCGGCCAATTCCACAGGGAATCGCCGACGACGGACAGGCGCCGACACGCCGTCGCTTGGCCTTCCCGAAGAGGCTTGCTAGGCCGTCGGCATGGACACGGTCTCGGAGAGCCGCTGCTACGACGGCGTTCAGGGCGTCTACAGCCACCATTCGGAGGCCTGCGCCTGCGCCATGACCTTTGCCGTCTTCCTGCCGCCCGGGGACGGTCCGCATCCGACGCTCTGGTATCTCTCCGGCCTCACCTGCACGCACGAGAACGCGATGACCAAGGCGGGGGCGCAGCGCTACGCGTCGGAGCACGGGGTCGCGCTGGTCTTTCCCGACACATCGCCCCGGGGCGAAGACGTGCCCGACGACGACGCCTTCGACATGGGGCAGGGGGCGGGGTTCTACGTCGACGCCACGGCGGAGCCCTGGGCCCGGAACTTCCGCATGTGGACCTACGTCACCGAGGAGTTGCCTCGGGTCCTTTGGGCAAACCTGCCGCTCGACGCGGAGCGCCAGGCGATCACGGGACATTCGATGGGCGGGCACGGCGCGCTGACGGTCGCCCTGCGCCTGCCCGAGCGGTTCGCCTCGGTCAGCGCCTTCGCGCCCATCTGTCACCCGACGCGGTCGGACTGGGGGCACGGACAGCTCCGCGCCTATCTCGGCGACGACGAAACCGCGTGGGCAGGGCACGACGCAACGCTGCTCATGCGGGAGCGTGGGTTTCCGGGGGAGATGCTGATCGACCAGGGGACGGCCGACCGGTTTCTCGACCTCCTGCAGCCCGAGGCGCTGGCGGCGGCGATGGCGGCACGGCGTCAGCCGGGGGCCTTCCGCCTGCAGGAGGGGTACGACCACTCGTACTTCTTCACGGCAAGCTTCATGGAGGAGCATGTCGCGTTCCACGCGGAGGCGCTGTGGCGATGAAAGAGATTGCGTTCTGTCCGCCGGACGGGACCCGTCGCGCATGATCGAGGCGGTCGTGCTCGACATCGGCAACGTCCTGATCCGCTGGGATCCGGAGGGGTTCTACGACGAGCGGATCGGGCCCGAGCGCCGGCAGCGGCTGTTCGCCGAAGTGGCGCTCGCCGACATGAACCAGCGGATCGATCAGGGCGCGCCGTTCCGCAAGACCGTGGCCGAGGTGGCCAAGGCGCACCCGCAATGGCACGACGAGATCATGCTGTGGCACGACGAGTGGCTCGGCATGACGGCCCCGGACCGGCCGCGGATGATCGAGCTGACCCGCGCGGTCCGCGCCAACGGCACCCAGGTGTGGGCGCTCAGCAACTTCGGAATCGAGACGCTGGAACTCGCCGACGCGGCCTATCCGTTCCTTGCCGAGTTCGACCGGCGGATCATCTCGGGCGAGCTCGGCGTCTGCAAGCCAGCGCCCGACATCTTCGAGGCGGTCGAGGCGCAGGGCGTCGCCCCCGAGCGGCTGCTCTACACCGACGACGTCGAGGAGAACGTGGCGGCCGCGGCCGCCCGGGGCTGGCAGACGCACCTCTTCGACGGGGTCGACGGGTGGGAGGCGCGGCTGGTCGCCGAGGGGCTCCTGAAGGCCGCCGCGGCCTCTTGATCCGGATCGTCGGGTTCGAGGTCGAGGACCGCCTCGACTGGATCGCCCTGACCGACGCGCTCGCGGCGGGTCACGCGCGGCCCCGCGCATCCCCCGAGGACGTCTTCCTGCGGCGCGCCGACGACACGCTGCTCGTGCGCTCGGCGATGATCGACGGCCTGGGCTCGCTGGTGAAGGCGGCGACGGTGTTCCCGGGCAACGCCGGGCGGGGGGCGCCGGCGGTGAACGGCTTCGTCTGCGTCTTCGCCGACGCCGACGGCAGGCCCGAGGCTCTTGTCGACTTCCACCTGCTGACGCGGTGGAAGACGGCGGGCGACAGCCTCCTTGCCGCGCGGCGTCTGGCGCCGCCCGGCGTCGCGCGGATCCTCGTCGTCGGCGCCGGGGAGGCGGCAAGCGCGCTGCGCGCCGCCTACGGCGCCGGGTTCCCGAACGCGACCTTCGCGGTCTGGAACCGGACGCCGGCGCGGGCGGAGGCGTTGGCCCGTGGTTTCCCAGGAACGGACGTGGTGCGCGATCTGGAGGGCGCGATCGCCTCGGCCGACATGGTCGTCTGCGCCACCTCGGGCGGGACGCCGGTGATCCGGGGGGCCTGGCTGCGTCCGGGGCAGCATGTCGATCTGGTCGGAGCGTTCCGGGCGGACATGCGCGAGGCCGACGACGAAGCCCTGCGCCGCGGACGCCTGTTCGTCGACAGCCGCGAGAGCGTCGCGCATATCGGCGAGGTCGCGGACCCGACGGCGCGCTGCGTCATCGACGCCGACGCCATCGTTGCCGACTTCTACGAGTTCGATGCGTTCCGCCGCGAGGCCGAGGACATCACCCTCTTCAAGAACGGCGGCGGCGCGCATCTCGACCTGATGGCGGCCCGCTACATTCTCGCCGCCACGGACGGCGGATAGCGTCCGGTGCAACGAGCGAAACGGTCCGCCTTCCGCGACCCGTCTGACTGACGCGCGGTGGCGGCGCCACGGGGTTCCGAGCGGTCGCCATCGCGTCCGGTAAGGCGTCGCCGCGCCGCTGCCACCGACCGGATCGGCGCCCGGCTCGACCGGTGAGGGGATCTTTCGCGCGACGCTGCGTGCCCCGCCTCCACAATCGTCGGCGGCACGGATCCCGCTGATTGTCCGCGAAAGGTCCGAGGGGCCTTGGCTTTTGCGCGCGTCTCAATGATGAACGGGGGCAATGTCGCTGTTCCTGATCGTCGCTCTGCCGTTCATCGGGGCCCTGATGCCCGGCGTGATGATCAACGCCGGGCGGCGCACGTGCTCCCTCGTCACCCTCGGCGTGACTCTCACGGCCTTCGTCGGGCTGATGGTGCACGCCCCGGCGGTCTTCCGCGGCGAGGTGATCGAGGCGCGGGCCGACTGGCTGCCGATGCTGGGGCTCAACGCCAACTTCTTCCTCGACGGGCTGGGGCTGCTCTTCGCCGGGCTGATCCTCGGGATCGGCATGCTCATCATCGTCTACGCGCGCTACTACCTCTCGCGCGACGATCCGATGGGCGAGTTCTTCACCTACCTGCTCCTGTTCCAGGGTGCCATGGTGGGGATCGTCCTTTGCGACAACATCCTGATGCTGCTGATCTTCTGGGAGCTGACGTCGCTCTCGTCGTTCCTGCTGATCGGCTACTGGAAGCACCTGCCCGAAGGGCGGCAGGGCGCCCGCATGGCGCTCGCAGTCACCGGCATGGGCGGGCTCGCGATGATCGGCGGCATGCTGATCCTCGGCAACATCGTCGGCAGCTACGACCTGACGGTCATCCTCGAGAACCGGGAGGCGGTGCAGGCCTCGCCCCTCTACCTGCCGGCGCTCCTGCTCATCCTGGCGGGCTGCTTCACCAAGTCGGCGCAGTTCCCGTTCCACTTCTGGTTGCCGCACGCGATGGCGGCGCCGACGCCGGTCTCGGCCTACCTGCACAGCGCCACGATGGTAAAGGCGGGGCTGTTCCTGATGGCGCGCATGTGGCCGGTGCTGGCGGGGACCGACGCGTGGTTCTACATCGTCGCCACGACCGGCCTCGTCACCATGGTGCTCGGCGCCGTCATCGCGCTCTTCAAGGACGACCTCAAGGCGCTGCTCGCCTTCTCGACGGTCAGCCACCTGGGGCTCATCACCATGCTCCTCGGTCTGGGGACGGGCATGGGCGCGGTCGCCGCGGTCTTCCACATCATCAACCACGCGACCTTCAAGTGCGCGCTCTTCATGACCGCGGGGATCATCGACCACGAGGCGCACACCCGCGACATCAAGCGCCTGGGCGGACTGCGCAAGCTCATGCCCTGGACCTTCGCCATCGCCGCGATCACGGCGCTGTCGATGGCGGGCATCCCGCTCCTCAACGGGTTCCTGTCGAAGGAGATGATGCTCTACGAGGCGTCGAAGACCGCCTGGGCGGGGAGCGATCTGCTGGTGCCGGTGCTGGCGACGATCGGGGCGCTGTTCTCGGCCGCGTACTCGTTCCGCTACGTCTGGCACGTCTTCTACGGGCCGGTGCGCGACGACTATCCGGCCAAGCCGCACGACCCGGGCTTCGGCTTCCTCGCCGCGCCCGCTTTCCTCGCCGTCCTCGTCGTGCTGATCGGGGTGATGCCGTTCCTGGCCGAGCCGCTGGTTCGAGTGACCGCGGCCGCGGTGATCGGGGGCGAGCTGCCCGAGTTCCATCTGCAGCTCTGGCACGGGGTCAACGCGGCGCTCGTCATGTCGATCATCGCCGTCGTCGGCGGCGCGCTCCTCCTCGCCGTCCATGCGCCGCTCGACCGGGCCTGGATCGCGGCGCCGCGGCCCGAGGCCAAGGCGATCTTCGATCGCATCGTCGGCGGGGCGGCCGCCGGGGCGGGCGCGCTGACCGCGCGCCTCCATGACGGCTCCCTCACCCGCTATGCAGCGATCTTCACCGTCACCGTCGTGGCGCTCGGGGTCCACGCCTATCTCGGCGGCGCGCTCGGGCCGTCCGACCGCGCGATGATGCCCGTCGCGCTGGTGCCCGCAATCGGCTGGGTGCTGCTCGTCGTGGCGACGGTATACCTCGTCGTCCTGCACCGGCGGAGGCTTCTGGCGCTCGTCCTCATGGGCGTCATCGGCCTCGTCGTCTCGGTGGCGTTCCTCTATCTCAGCGCGCCCGATCTCGCGCTCACGCAGATCTCGGTCGAGGTGGTGTCGATCATCCTCCTCCTCCTCGCGCTGAACTTCCTGCCGGTCGAGACGCCGATCGAGAGCTCGGCGCTGCGCCGCATGCGCGACGCTGCCATTTCCGTCGTCGCGGGGATCGGCGCGACGTCCCTGATCTACGCGCTCATGGTCCGCGAGTTCGCTTTCGAGGCGATCAGCGGCTACCACCTCGAGAACGCCTACAAGGGCGGCGGAGGCACCAACGTCGTCAACGTCATCCTCGTCGACTTCCGCGGCTTCGACACGTTCGGCGAGATCATCGTCCTCGGCATCGCCGCGCTCGTCATCTTCGCCGCGACCGAGGCGCTGCTCGACGGTCCGGTGCGACGGCGGCTCCTGAACTGGAAGCCGACGCACAGGATCGCGGGCGATGCGCACCCTCTGATGATGGTCGTCAACACGCGGGTGATGATGCCGGTCGTGCTGCTCGTCGGGTTCTACATCTTCCTGCGCGGCCACAACCTGCCGGGCGGCGGCTTCATCGCCGGCCTCGTCGTCGCCATCGCCATCGTCATGCAGTATCTCGCCTCGGGCTTCGCCTGGGCCGATGCGCGGCAGCGTTACCCCTACCACGGCATAATCGGCACCGGGGTGCTGATCGCCGGGCTGACCGGGATCGGCTCGTGGTTCTTCGGCCAGCCGTTCCTGACCAGCGATTTCGGCTACTTCCGCATCCCGCCCTTCAACGAGTTCGAGCTTGCCACCGCGATGCTCTTCGACCTCGGCGTGTTCCTGGCGGTCCTCGGGGCGGTGCTCCTCTCGCTCGAGAGCTTCTCGCGGCTGTCGCGGCGCGCCAACGAGGGCGTGAGCGAGTACGCGATGGACATCGACCCCTCGCGCAAGGAGGAGGAGGACTGATGGAGCTGCTCGTCGCGACCGCGATCGGCGTGCTGACGGCGGCCGGCACCTACCTCGTCCTGCGCAAGCGCACCTTCCCCGTCATCCTCGGGCTGTCGCTGCTGACCTATGCGGTCAACGTGTTCCTGTTCGCATCGGGGCGCCTCGTGGCGAACCGCCCGCCGATCCTGCAGGACGACGCCGCGGGCTACGCCGACCCCCTGCCGCAGGCGCTGGTGCTGACCGCCATCGTCATCTCGTTCG
>CAYMRW010000101.1:0-7739 GCA_964392825.1 uncultured Rhodobacterales bacterium | reverse complement strand
CGGGCTCGATCCTGCCGCGCGACGTGATCGTCGGCATCGACGACGCGCCGGTCGAGACCTCACAGGACATCCTGGCCGAGCTCGACTCCCGTGCCGTCGGCGACGAGGTGACGCTGGCGGTCTCGCGCGACGGCCGACGCCGAGAGGTACCGCTGACCCTCGAGCCCGGCGCCTAGGGGACGAGATGCCGGGCGCGGGCACCGCGCTCGATTGCGGCGGCGTGCAGCCGCTCGACCTTGAGCTCGTGCCGGATCTCTTCGAGAAGACGCAGCTCGATCTCTCCGAGCTTGCCGTCCGATACCGCGACGTCGCAGGCGAGGGCGTAGGCCGTCTCGTGCATGCGCTCGGGCAGGACGCCGCGGATCAGGTCGAAGAGCTCCTCGAGCCCGTCCTCGCGCGCGAAACGGTCGAAGACGACGCTGGCCACGTCCGGCAGGCGCGCCTGGTCGTAGGCGGCGAAGGCAGGCAGGTGGTTCACGATCCGCTCGATCGTCACCAGTTCCTCGGTGCCGACCCGCTCGTCGCTTGCCGACACGGCGATCATGACCGCGACGAGCGCGTCCTGCGGGGTCAGGTTTTCGGCAAAGTCCGACATGGGGGGTTGGGGGCAGGCCTTTCGTCGCTCGCCGCGGACCTTATTGACGGCGGCCCGGAGCGGCAATAGGTGGCGTCGTTCCGTGACATGGAGGCGAAGTTGACCGATCTGCGCGACGCCGCGATGTCGTCCAAGGCCTGGCCGTTCGAGGAAGCGCGGCGCGTCCTGAAGCGCTACGAGGCGGCGCCGCCCGACAGGGGGTACGTCCTCTTCGAGACGGGGTACGGACCCTCGGGGCTGCCGCATATCGGGACGTTCGGCGAGGTCATGCGCACGACCATGGTGCGACGCGCGTTCGGGCTGATCTCCGACATCCCGACGCGGCTCCTCTGCTTTTCCGACGACATGGACGGGCTGCGCAAGGTGCCGTCGAACGTGCCGAACCAGGAGGCGATGCGCGCGGATCTGGGCCTGCCCCTGACGCGGGTCCGCGACCCCTTCGGCGAACACGAGAGCTTCGGCCACCACAACAACGCCCGCCTGCGCGCCTTTCTCGACGGCTTCGGCTTCGAGTACGAGTTCGCCTCGGCGACCGAATACTACGCGTCGGGCCGCTTCGACGACGCCCTTCTGGCCGTGCTCGAGCGGTTCGAGGAGTTGATGGCGATCATGCTGCCCTCGCTCGGCGGCGTCGAGGCGAGCCGCCGCGAGACCTACTCGCCGTTCCTGCCGGTGAGCCCGAAGACCGGCCGCGTGCTGCAGGTACCGACACTCGAGCGCAACCTCGCGAAGGGCACCATCGTCTACGAGGAGCCGGACGGCGAGCGCATGGAGATCCCGGTCACCGGCGGCCACGTCAAGTTGCAGTGGAAGCCCGATTGGGGGATGCGATGGGCGGCGCTCGGCGTCGACTACGAGATGTACGGCAAGGACCTGATCCCGTCGGCCGAGCTCTCGGCACGGATCTGCGGCGCGCTTGCGGCGCCGGAGCCGGTCCTGATGAACTACGAGCTCTTCCTCGACGCCGACGGCCAGAAGATCTCCAAGTCCAAGGGCAACGGCCTGACCATGGAGGAGTGGCTGACCTATGCCAGTCCCGAGAGCCTCGGCTACTTCATGTTCCAGAAGCCGAAGACCGCGAAGCGGCTGCATTTCGACGTCATCCCGAAGGCGGTCGACGAGTACCACCAGCAGCTGCGCGCCTATCCCGACCAGGGCCCTGCGGAACGGCTCGCCAACCCGGTGTTCCACATCCACGGGGCGGACGTTCCGGAGAGCGACATGGTGGTGCCGTTCGCGATGCTGCTCAACCTCGCGAGCGTCTCGGCGGCCGAGGACAGGGAGACGCTCTGGGGCTTCATCCGGCGCTACGCGCCCGAGGCCTCGCCCGAGACGCATCCCGGCCTCGACGCCGCGGCGGCGCGCGCGGTCCGCTACTTCAACGACGTCGAGAAGCCGCAGCGGCACTTTCGCCAGCCGACCGAGCAGGAGCGGGCGGCGATCGAGGATCTGCGCGACAAGCTACGGGCCTGGAACGGGCCGCAGGACGCCGAGGCGCTGCAGTCCGAGGTCTTTGCCGTCGGCCGCGCGCACGGGTTCGAGCCGCTCCGCACCTGGTTCAAGGCGCTCTACGAGGTCCTGCTCGGGGCGAGCCAGGGTCCGCGGTTCGGCGGCTTCGTGGCCCTCTACGGCCCGGGCGAGACGGCGGACCTCATCGACGCGCGTCTTGCCGCCTGACCCGGCGGCGATGCAGCGCGTAGAGGGCGGGCGCCGCTACCCGGTCATAGGCCAGCCGCGCGAGCGGCGCGACGACCGGCAATCGCACCAGCGTCGCGAGCCATCGCCACCGTGGCAGCCGGCTCCAGACTTCGGCGAACGCATCCATCCCGCTCGCGGTGCCGGACGCCGAGACGACGTGGAACCGGCGCGCGGCGGCGTCGCGGCCGAGACCGTGCGCCGGCGCGGCGTCGAGGCCCCGGAACTCGAGGTCGGCCCCTGCACGGCCTGCGGCGCGGGCATAGGCAGCAACCTCGCGGCTGCAGATCGGGCAGGTGTCGTTGTAGATGACGGTCGGCATGAAGCGGAGATAGGGCGGCGGGCGGTCCGGCGCGAGCGACGTCTCGTCGCTAGTCGCCGCGCCACGCCGTCCAGAGATCGCCCCATCGCGCGACGAGGGCCTTCGGCTTCTCGTTGAACAGACGCGGTGCGAGTTCGCGTGCGGCGTCTCGCATCTCGGCCTTGCGCCGGCCGATCAGTCCGCCGAGGACGCGTCGCAGCTCCCTGGACACGTCGGCATCCTTGAGCGCCCGCTCGAGCACGGCGAGGTCCTGATGCAGCCCCAGAAACTCGCCGATCTCGTCGACCACCTCGGCGCGCTGGGTCATCTCTTCGGGCCACATCGCCTCGAGCAGGCGGGTGTGGTACCAATGGTACTTGACCGGCTTCCGCCAGGCATGGAGCGCCTCGTCGTCCTCGGCATCGGCACCATCGCGCGCCTGGCGATAGATCTTGCCGAGGCCGCCCGCGATCGCGTCCCAGCCGGGCTCGCGAAGGGTCCAGAGGTCCACCTTGCCGCGGGCGCGGACGAGCGCCTCGCGAACCGGACCGAGGTCCGGCGCCTCGCCCCGCTGATCGGCAAGACCCTCGCGGAACGCCTCGAAGGCATCGGTGTCGAGTGGTTCCTTGTGGGTCTCGAGCAGCCGGTCGAGCGTCGCCGTCATCACCGCCGCATCGCGCAGCCCGGCAATCGACTTCGCGGTATCGCGGAAATGCGCGTTCTCGGCTGCATAGTCGGGGAACGCGGGCCGGACCAGCCGGATCAGGCCGCGCAGCTTCTTCATCCGCTTGCGGATGTCGTGAACGCGGGGGTCGGGATCGCCGTCGCCGTCGACCGAGGCGATGGCGCCGTCGATCTGCTCGAGCGCGATCCGGCGCAGGCCGTCGATGACGTCATGGTCGTCCCGTTCGAAGCGGTAGGCCATGACGGTTTCTCCTCGCTGGCATGTCGGCGGTTCGACGAAACCGCGCCGTCCCCTACCATCCCCGGCAGTCGATGACAGCACCCGGGAGCAGCATCATGCGGCGTACACTTGCCGTCCTCGTCCTCGCCCTTGGCCTCGCGGGCCCCTTGCAGTCGCAGGACGCCGGCATCGAGGGCGTGATACGCGGCCAGATCGACGCGTTCCTCGTCGACGATTTCGCCACCGCGTTCGGCTATGCCTCGCCGGCGATCCGCGGGATCTTCCGCGATCCCGACCGGTTCGGGACGATGGTGCGCGAGGGCTACCCGATGGTCTGGCGACCGGCCGAGGTCACGTTCCTCGATCGCGAGGAGCAGGGGGGAACGGTCGTTCAAAGGGTCCTGATCCGTGATCAGGAGGGCGCGCTGCACGTCCTCGCCTACCAGATGCTGCAGACGGAGACCGGTTGGCAGATCAACGGCGTCAGCCTCCTGCGCGGCACCGATCTGAGCGCCTAGAATTCGAGCCAGAGGGCAATCGCGCCCGACACGCCCGTGTCGCTCCAGAGGCCCGCCTCGATCTCGGCCTGCACGCGGACGCGCTCGGTCAGCCGCACCACGGCCGAGGGCGCGACGCGGAGATAGGGGTCGATGTTGGGATAGTCGCCCGCTCGCCCCTGCAGGATCACCGCGAACCGGTCGGTGAGGTTCAGCCCGAGCGTCGCATCGAGCTTGACCGCCGGGTCCTGGCCCGACGCGTAGATCTCGCCCTGCAGGTCGAGCTCCATCCAGCCCGTGCCGAACCGGCTCTCGTAGCCCCGGCCCCAGGCCAGGCCCGGCCGCAGGAACGTCGCCTCGTAGCCGAACGCGTTGCCGCGCCGGCCGGCGCCGAGCTCGGCGGAGGCGACGTGCGCGCCGCGCTTCAGGACCGTGTAGCGGAGGAACCCCCGAGCCTCCGAGATCGGCGCGGCCTCGGGTCCTGCGCGCGACAGCTCTCCGCCGAAGGTGAGCCGCGGGGTGAGACCGATCTCGCCGTAGGCCTGAACGAGATCCTCGCGCGTGAAGTCGAGGAGCGCGACGGCGGCACGGTCGTAGCGGCCGGTGTACTTGAAGGAGAGAAAGGCATTGCCATCGCCGCGAGGCCAGGCGCCGCCGCGCGCCTCGGTCGCTGCGATGAGCGCGACGACGATCAGCAGGACATGGCGCATGGGCCGGCTCCTCCCCTCGCCCAGCTACATGCCGCACGAGGCGCGCCGCAACCAGAGGGTGAGGAAGCGGGCGGCAGGAAGAGCGGTGTGGAGTCTCCTGCGGGCCATGCTAGGGTTCGAACCGACGTCACGACGCGCTTTGGGGGAGGCGAGATGGAGGGGTTTCTGGACGCGCTCGGGGCCGTCAGCCTCACGGCCCTGGTCCTCGTCGGACTGATCGGCGGACTGATCGCGGGCTGGCTGACGGGGCGGAACACGGTTCTCTACGTCATCGTGGGCGTCGTCGGCGCCATCGCCCTGCCGTTCCTTCTGGCGGCGATCGGGATCGGGGTCGTCGCCGCCGGCGGTCTGCTCCTCCTCCTCGTCGTGTCGGCGATCGGCGCGCTCGCGCTCATCGCGGTCTATCGCCTGCTCTTCGGAGAGCGGCGTTGATGGCCGACCAGACCGTCATCACCACATTCGAGGTGACGCCCGGGACCTGCGCCGACCTCCTCGACGAGCTGCGCGAGGCCTATGCGGGCTTCATCTCCCAGCAGGAGGGCTTCGTGGAGGCGCGCCTGCACGTCAACGACGCGCAGACGCGGATCGCGAACGTTTCGCACTGGCGCCGTCGCGAAGACTTCCTGGCGATGCTGCGCACCGACGAGATGCGCGAGCGGAACCGCCGGATCAGCGCCCTCTGCCGAAGCTTCGAGCCCGTGCTCTACGAGGTCTCCGCCGAGTTCGGCTAGCTCCGGGCGGCCGCCCGACGTCCGGGGGGCAATTCGAGACGGCGGCGAGCGCCCTTCGAAGGATGCGGCGCATCCGGTCCGGGTGACAACGGGCTGCATCCCGGCCAACCTAGGGCCACGGTTTTGCAGGGAGGGTCTCATGGCCATCGTCGAACCGCTGCCGGAGGAGGACCTGGAGCCCGGCCTGCGCGAGCATGTGCAGTTCTTCAAGGGGCCGCTCGGCGTCGTTCCGAACAGCGTCAGGACCATGGCGCACCGGCCTGAAATCGCCCACGCCTTCACCGACCTGAACGTCGCCGTCATGACCGACACCGGCGCCGTGACGTCCGAGTTCAAGCGCCTGGTCGGCTACGCCTCATCGTACGCCTCGGGCTGTCTCTACTGCCAGGCGCACATGATCCTCGCCTCCGAGCGCTTCGGCGCGTCCGAGGCTCGGCTCGCCGGTGTCTGGGACCACGAGGGCTCCGACGCGTTCTCCGAGGCCGAGAAGGCGGCGCTCGCCTTCGCCCGCGCGGCGGCGGCAGTCCCGAACGGCGTCGATGTGGCCGTCGCCGACCGTCTCCGGCGGCACTGGTCCGACGGGGCGATCGTCGAGCTCATGGCGGTCGTTGCGCTCTTCGGCTTCCTGAACCGGTGGAACGACAGCATGGGCTCGGCGCTCGAGGATCTGCCGCGTGCCAAGGGGGTGGAGCGGCTCGCCGAGGCGGGCTGGCACCCGGGAAAGCACAGCTGACGGCCGCGGCCTCGGACCTCGGGCGGCAGTTTCGGCCAGGGGGGGGGAACGCGCGGTCACGATCCGCGTTGTCCCTCCATTGACGACGCATTGCCTCGGAAGGAGGAACCAACGATGCCGAACAAGGTCAAACTGATGCAGTCCGCAGCACTGGCCGCTTTGCTGGCCCTGTCGCCCGCCCATCTAGCGGCGCAGGAGACCGAGACGCCCGCGGCGCCCGAGGAGGGCGAAGCCGCGGGCACGCTCGAGCCCGGCGACCCGACGGAGCCCGCCGAAACCGAGATGGACGTGGAGACCGAGCCCCCGGTCGAGCCCGTTGAGGGGGCGATCACCCTGCAGGGCGAGAACACGGTCCTTGCCAACGAGCTTCTCGGGGCGACGGTCTTCGTCGCGGGCGACGAGACGGCCGGGGACATCAACGACATGATCATCAACCTCGACGGGACGATCGAGGGCGTGGTGATTGGCGTCGGCGGTTTCCTCGGGCTCGGCGAGAAGCGGGTCGCGGTCGAGGCTTCGCAGCTCTCGATCGAGATGGACGAGAACAATCAGCCGCGCCTGTTCCTCGATGCCACGCGGGAGGAACTGGAGGCAGCACCTGAGTTCACCACCGCAGAGCAGCAGCGCCAGGACGCCGAGGCGATGGCCGACGAACCGGCCGATGCCGGCGACACCGAGGCGCCGGCGACGGACCCGGCGATGACGGAGGAGGCTGACCCGGCGATGGACGAGACCGACCCGGCGATGGAGGAGGCCGACCCGGCGATGGAGGAAGAAACCGAGCCGGCAAGCGAGTGACCAGAGTCGGAAAGGCGGCGCGGCCGCCTTTCCGGTCGGTGCTTCTGACCGCGGTTCAGGCGGCCTGGTGGAAGTGGCAGGTGACCACGCCGAGGAACGCGTAGTCGCTGCTCGCTTCGTAGAGCGGTTCGATCCGCAGCGTGTTGTTGCCGCTGTTGAGGACACCGGCCGGGATCTTCATGGCTATCCGGTCCTGGACGATGCTGCTGTGGGTCTGCCAGCGATTGACCATGATCGTCCGATTGTAGCTGTTGTTGATCCGCACGCGAATCCGCATGCCGGTGTCGTCGCTGCGAAAGCCGCCGAGCGCCGTCACGTCGAGCAGGGCGTCGGAATTGTGCCGCCCCCCGGTGCCGAAGGTCTTGGTCAGGGTGCCACCGTTGAACAGGAACTCGTTCTCGGTGACGGTGGTGAAGTCGGATACGACGGGCATGTGCCGCCTCCTTTTCGATTGAAGGATCTCAGGGCCCGGTCAGGCGGCCGCCCGTGACGCCTCGAGCGGGGCGTCGGGGTCGAGCGCCGTGGGAATGTCGATCCCCAGCATCGCCGCAAGAAGGCCGATCCGGGCCACCGGGTCGTCGGAATCGAGCGTGGCGGCGGCGCCTTTCCAGTCGAGGCCGGCCTCCGTGGCCAGCGCTTCGAGTTCACGGGCCCGCCCGGCGAGCGCTTCCTTGGTCAGCGGCATGAAATAGTCCTTTCGAAAAGTTTTCGGGAAACGGCGTCAGGATGCGCCCTTCGCCACCCCCCGCGGAAGTCGGGATTTCGCGACTTGCCC
>CAYMRW010000100.1:0-7749 GCA_964392825.1 uncultured Rhodobacterales bacterium | reverse complement strand
CACCAGAAGCACGTCCAGGAAGTGCTTGCCGAAATTGCGGTAGAAGCCGCCGCGCCGGGCGGTCGGAACTTCGGTTACGGGGGGGCCTGTCCAGTGACCCGTCTCACTCGGTAACAGCGACATCGCTACTCGCTCCATACACAGCACGAACCTACTACGTCCTGGAGGCACCATGCACCTGCAGGTTCACCGTAAGGTAAAATGCACCGGATCGCCGCAAGGGGCCGGCGGGTCCGTATCAGATGACGCGACGTCAATACGGATGCTGACCGCAATTCACCCCAAGTAGCAGTGGCATTGACCAATTTTCGCTCATCGCGCGACCAAGATGTCGCGCGGGCGACCGTGGCCTACATCTTCGGCTACAATCAAACATCCGTTACACAACCAAAGGCCATATGCGCCCGAAGCCTCAATTCCGGGCCGGGCAACGATATATGTCGCTTTAACCAACTCCCGTGTAGGTGTCCCCCGCGAACGAGTCGTGCCGGCGACGCACGACGCCTTTCGAAGGGCCGCTGAACCGGCGTATGCACGAGGCTTCATGAGTATGTGGTCGGATCCAGGCCTCTATACCGACTTCTTCGGGCTGGCCGAGCGGCCGTTCACGCTCGTCCCCGATCCGGATTTCCTGTACTGGTCGCAACAGCACCAGCGCGCCTTCGTCGTTCTCGAGTACGGCATCCTGTCGCGCGCGCCCATCACGCTGATCACCGGCGAGATCGGCGCGGGCAAGACGACGCTCCTGCAGGCATTGCTGCGCAACGTCGACGAGGACGTGACGATCGGGCTCGTCTCGAACGCCCAGGGGGACCGCGGCGAACTGGTCGCCTGGATCCTCTCGGCGCTCGACGTCGTGGTCGAGCGCGATCTCGACTACGTCGCCATGTTCCGTACCCTGCAGGACTTCCTGATCGACGAGTACGCATCGGGACGACGCGTCATCCTGATCTTCGACGAGGCGCAGAACCTTTCGCTGGAGGGCCTCGAGGAACTCCGGATGCTCACCAACATCAATTCGAACAAGGACGAACTGCTGCAGCTCGTCCTCGTGGGGCAGCCCGAGCTGCGCGAGATGATCATGCGACCCGAGCTGCGCCAGTTCGCCCAGCGCGTCGCGGCCAACTATCACCTGCCCCGGATGGACCCCGCCACGGTCGAAGGCTATCTTAGACACCGCCTGCAGGTCGCGGGCGGGAGCGGGGACGAGTTCGAGCCCGACGCGTGCGTGATGATCGCCGAAGCGACCGAAGGCGTGCCACGCCTCGTCAACCAGCTTGCCGACATCGCCATGGTATATGCTTGGACACAGGATAGTCGGACGGTCTCGTCCGAGACGGTCGCACTCGTCCTGTCCGAGGGGCTGTTTCTCGGTGCGACGCCGAGCCGTGAACAAGCGGGGACCGATCAATGACTCTCGATATCTCGTACTACGTGTCCGTGTTCCTGCGGCGCATATACGTGATGATCCTCGTCGCGGTCGGCACGACGGCGGCTGCCGTCTATCTTGCCATGGAGCTTCCGCCTACCTACCGCGCCGAGGCGCGGCTGCTCGTAGAGGCGCCGCAGATCCCGACGAATCTCGCGTCCTCGACCGTAGAGGTCGGCACGGCGGAACAGCTGCAGATCATCCAGCAACGACTGATGGGCCGTGAGAACCTGCTCCAGATCGCGCGGGAGATGGAGGTCTTCCCCGACTTGGAGGAGATGACCGCCGACGAGATCGTCGAGGAAATGCGCTCCAATACCCGAATCAACCGCTCGAGCGAACGCTCGCAGGCAACGCTCATGACGGTCGGCTTCCTCAGCCGGGACGCAGAGAAGGCAGCGGCCGTCGTGAACGAGTACACGACCCGCATCCTGAGCGCGAACCGGTCGATCCGGACCGCCTTGGCCGAGCAGACGCTCGAGTTCTTCGAGCAGGAGGTCGAACGTCTCAACGGCGAGCTGGCCCGACAGTCCGAGCGGATCGTCGAGTTCAAGCGCGCCAACTCCGACGCGCTTCCCCAGAGCCTCGCGTTCCGGGAGGATCGGCGGACGTCGCTGCGTGAGCGCCTGGAACAGATCGACCGCGAACTCGCGCTTCTCGACGAGCAGGAGTTGCGCCTCGTGGAGGTCTTCGAGGGTGGCGGCTCGACCGACCCTCGCGGCGATTCATCGCCGGAGACGCTGCAGCTTGCCCGCCTGCAGGAGGATCTCGATTCGGCGCTGGCTCTCCTGTCTCCCACGAACCCGCGGGTGCGGATCCTGCAGGCGCAGATTCGGCAGGTCGAGGCCAAGCTGCTGGCGGCGACGGCCGAGGATGACGCTGAAACCGCGGCCGATCCGCGGCGCGCCGTACTCGATAACCAGCTGGCCGACATCGCAAGTCAGCGCCAGGCCATGCAGGATCAGCTCGTCTTCATCGAGAGCGAGACCGAGCGCCTGTCGGAGTCGATCGAACGGACGCCGGAGATCGCGATCGCCGTCGAGAGCCTTGAGCGGGACTACCAGAACGTCCAGAACCAGTACGACCAGGCAGCGGACAGACTCGCGACGGCGGCCCAGGGCGAGCGCATCGAGCTTCTCTCCAAGGGCGAGCGGATCTCGGTCATCGAGAACGCGACGGTGCCGGGCGAGCCGAGCAGCCCCAACAGGCCGATGATCGCGGGCGCCGGCGCCGTGATCGGCGTGGGCCTCGGGTCGGCACTCATCTTCCTGATGGAGTTCCTGAACCAGGCGATCCGCCGTCCGGTCGACCTCGAGCGGCAGCTCGGCGTCACGCCGATCGCGACTCTGCCCTACATCCGGACGCGCCGGGAGATCATCTGGAAGCGCCTGCTGTTGGTTGCGCTTCTCGCCCTCGTCATCATCGGCGGTCCGGCGATCATCTACAGCGTCCACACCTTCTTCATGCCCATCGATCTGATCGTGGACCGGATCGTCAGCGAGTTCTCCTGACCGCCCACGTCACAGCGGAGACGACAATGGAAAGATTGCAGGCGGCACTCGAGAAGGCCCGCGCGACACGTTCGAGCGCGCAGCCGACGACCGTGCGCGAGCGGCCGACGCCGCGGCGGCAGCGCGCCGCCGGCGTCGAGGAGGCCTGGGCGGCCGTGGCGCAGCACGACGTCCGTCCCGATCAGCTTCGCACCCAGCGGATCGTGGCGTTGACCGGCGGTCGCGACGCCACGGCCATCGACGTCCTGCGGACGAAGATGTTGCAGCAGATGCGGCAGAACGAATGGCGGCGCGTCGCCATCACCTCGCCGGGCAGCGCCTGCGGCAAGACCACCGTGGCCATCAACCTCGCGGCGAGTCTGGCGCGCCAGAGCGAGCTCAGAACGGTGCTCATCGACCTCGACATGCGTCGCCCGGCCATGGCCAAGCTGCTCTCCGTGAAGGATCGTCCGAGCTTCTGGGATGTCGTCGAAGGGCGCGCCGCGTTCGCCGATCAGGCCCTCAGGGTCAACGAGAACGTCATCGTCTCGGTGAACACCGCCCCCGCCCCCGAGCCGTCTCAGATCATGGCGAGTTCTGCGATCAAGCGCATCATCTCCGAGATCGAGGCGACCTATCAGCCCGACGTGGTCATGTTCGACATGCCGCCGATGCTGGTCACCGACGACAACCTCGCGTTCTTCGACAAGGTCGATTGCGCGCTCCTCGTCGCCGCGGCCGAGAGCACGACGATACAGCAGGTCGACGTTTGCGAGCGCGATCTGGCGACGCAGACGTCGCTTCTCGGCGTGATCCTCAACAAGTGCCGGTACATCGACGCCTCGGGCTACGATTACGCGAGCTACTGACCGCCGCGCCGCTTGACCGCCACGCCTGGCCGCTTAGGGTGCCCGCGGTCTCAAGGCGGGGAGCTTCCATGGCCCAGCGATTGCACCTGGTCTTCGGCGGCGAGCTCGTCGATCCGAGTTCGACCGCATTCCGCGACACGGACGACATCCACATCGTCGGCATGTTTCCCGACTACGCCTCGGCCTACGATGCGTGGAAGCAGGAGGCGCAGCGGACGGTCGACAACGCCCATACGCGGTACTTCATCGCCCACATTCACCGCCTGCGCGACGAGGCGAGCGAGGCCTCCCCGACGGAGGAACTCGAGAGCTAGAGCGGCCCGGCGACGCGCATGACACCCGCGCTGTCGCTCTACGTCTTCGCCGCCGGGCGAGCCGAGCCGATCGCGCTCGGCATCCCGCACGGTCCGCCCCGCACGGTCCGTGGCCGCGACGCCGGCGAGCTTGTCTGGATCCATGTCGAACGCGGGGAACCCGGATGCGCCGCGAGGGCGCTTGCCGACCGGATCGTCGAGGATCGCCCCCGCACCGACGTGATCCTTTCCGCCGAGGAGGCCCGCGACGACGAGGGCGAGCGTGTCTGGGTCGATCGTCCGGCCGACTTTCCGCGCGCCGCGAACGCCTTCCTCTCCGCATGGCGGCCGGCCGTGATCGTGTGGATCGGCGGACCGATCCGCCCCGTCATCTCCGCTAAGGCACATCAGGCCGGCATACCGATGGTCCTCGCCAACGCGTCGCCCGAGCACGCGCGCGGCCGCCGCGGCGTACCGGCTCGCGACCTCCTCGCCCTGTTCGACCTTGTCGTCGGCGCCGAGACGGAAGTGGCGCCGCTGGCCGAGCTTGCCGGTCCGCGTATCGCGCCTCTCGGCCGGTTGCAGCGCGCGGTGGAGACGTTCGAGTACGATACCGCAGGCCACGCCGAACTGCTCGCCGCCCTCCAGGCCCGGCCGGTCTGGTTCGCCGCGGATGCCGCACCGGGCGAGATCGACGACCTGCAGCGGGCCCATGCGCGATGCCAGGGCGCCTCGCACAGGCTCCTCCTGATCCTGCAGCCGCACGACGCTTCCAAGCCATGCGCGGCGCTACGGGGCTTTGCGACGCGGTCCGGGACCGGCGTGCCGCCCGAGGGTGCCGGGGTCTTCGTCGCCGACACGCCGGGGGAGGAGGGCCTCTGGTACCGCCTCGCGACCACGACGTTCCTCGGCGGCACGCTGTCCGGGCCCCGCGCCCTGGCGCATCCGCTCCGCCCGGCGGCCCTCGGGTCCGCCATCGTTCACGGTCCGCACCATGCCCCCTACGCGGAGGGGTTCAGGGCGCTGAGTCGCGCCGGCGCGGCGATCGAGGTCGCCGATGCCGATGCCCTGGCAAGGGCGGTCGGCGAGCTTCTCGCTCCGGACCGGGCGGCCGACCTCGCGTTCCGGGCCTGGTCGGTCGTCTCGGAGGGGGCGGAAGCCACGGACCACGTCGCCGCGACGGTGTGCCGCCTTCTCGACGAACGCGCCTGATGCGCGCGCCCGCGTTCTGGTGGCGCGAGCGCACACGACCCGGCCTTCGCTTGCATCTGCTGACGCCACTCGCGTCGCTCTATGCCCGAGGCACGGCACGGCGCATTGGCAGGCCGCCGGCCTTCGGCCCCGACGTGCCGACCATCTGTGTCGGCAATCTCGTCGCCGGTGGTTCCGGCAAGACGCCGACGGTCATGGCCCTCGTCTCTCCCTTGCGGGAACGGGGGCTGGTGCCGGCCATCGTCACCCGCGGCTACGGCGGCCGGAACCCCGGCCCCGTACGGGTCGATCCCGGGATGCCGGCCGCGGAGGTGGGGGACGAGGCCCTGCTGCTGGCGGCATTCGCCCCGGTCTACGTCGCACGGGACCGGGCAGCGGCCGCGCGCATGGCCGTCGCCGCCGGGGCCGGCGCATTAATCCTGGACGACGGATTCCAGAACCCCGCGGTCGCCCGCGACCTGAACCTCGTCGTCGTCGATGCCGCGGCGGGCTTCGGCAATGGCCGCGTGCTGCCGGCCGGGCCCCTGCGCGAGCCGGTGCCGGCGGGCCTCCGTCGCGCCGACGCGCTCGTCGTCATCGGGACCGCTGCCGCCCGGGCGTCGCTTGACGGGCGTTGGCCGGAAACCGCCGGTGTGCCGCGCCTCGACGCCGAGCTCCGGCCGCTCGCCACCGGGATGGACTGGACCGGCATGCCGGTCGTCGCCTTCGCCGGGATCGGCCGGCCGCAGAAGTTCTTCGATACGCTCGACGGACTCGGAGCGAGGGTGCTGCGTTGCATCCCGCTTGCCGACCACCAGACCTTCGGCTCGAAGCTGCTGACCCGCATCGAGCGGGCCGCGGCGGAGGCCGGTGGCCAGCTCGTCACCACCGAAAAGGATGCCGCACGCCTGCCGCCTGCGTTCCGCCGCCGCGTGCTGACGCTTCCCGTCCGCCTCGAATGGGACGACCCGGCGGCGCTCGACGCGCTGCTCGCAAGACTGCCTACTCGCCCAGTTCCTCGTCGATGATCGCGGCGAGGTCCTCGTAGGGGCGATTGCTGTAGGTCTCGCCGCCGATGACGAAGGACGGGGTGGATTCGATGCCGTCGGCCTCGGCGTTGCGCTGGTACTCGGCCAGCATCGCCTGCGCCTGGTCTCCGTCCGAGAGGCAGGTCTCGAGCTCCGCCTCGGAAAGGCCGGCCGACAGCCCGAGCCGCCGCAGGTTGTCGGCGATCTCGGCCGGCTCCTCGCCCCGCGCCCATTCCGCCTGGCGCTCGTAGATCAGGTCGACGATGCCGAAGTAGCGGTCCTCCCCGCCGCAGCGGGCCACGAGCCCGGCCCAGATGCCCGGGCGGTCGAAATAGACCTCGCGGTAGACGTAGCGGACCTTGCCGGTGTCGACGTAGTCGGACTTCAGCTGCTCGAACCCCTCGTCGTGGAAGGTCGCGCAATGCGGGCAGGTGAAGGAGGCGTACTCGATCACCGTCACCGGCGCGTCGGGATCGCCCAGCGCCATCTCTCCGACCTGGCTCGCCTCCTGCGCGGCGACGGCGCCCGCCAACGTGGCGAGCGCGAGGGCGGCGGCGGCTATAATTCGCGTCATTCGTATGTCTCCTGGGTTTTCAGCGGCGCCGGGCGCGGACGTTCGCGGCGAGCGTCTGCAGGGCCTCGCGAAGTTCGGGATCGAGCACGCCCTCGGCTGCGCCGGGGGCCTCGACATCGGGCCGTGGCGCTGCGGGCGGGTCCGCGCGGAACGCCACCGCCGGCTCGGCGAAGCCCTCGGGCGCGGTCTGGGTCACGCGTACATGGCTGATGGCGGCGTAGCCGTAGCAGGCGTTCACCTTCTCGATGATGCGCGGGATCTGCATCTGCACCATCGGCGCGGCGCTGCCGCTGCAGAGAAGCGATAGGGTCCCGCCGATCCCGCGTCGGTGCGAGACGTTGGCCGGCCGTGCGAGGCGAGCGAGATCGTCGCCGACGATCTCCGCCCAATGCGTGATGAGGCGCGTGACGAGGAACCCGCGCGTCTGTCCGGCGTCGCGGATGCGCCGCTCCACCAGCGACGCGGCCGAGCGGAAGCCGCGTCCACGCCGGGTCTCGTCAGTTCGCGATGCCGCCACGCCTTCCGTCCCGCCTCTTGTCGAACCACCATCTTATCGGCGACACCGGCCGAGGCCAGACGCAAAGCCCATGCGAGGTCTAACACGTGCGTGACGAAACGAGGGCGCTCCTCGCGTGGTACGACGACCACGCGCGCGCCTTGCCCTGGCGGGTCGGCCCCGCGGCGCGGGCGGCGGGACAGGTGCCCGATCCGTACCGCGTCTGGCTTTCGGAGATCATGCTGCAGCAGACGACCGTGGCGGCAGTGCGCGGCTACTACGGGCGCTTCCTCGACCTCTGGCCGAGGGTTGCCGACCTCGCCGCCGCCGACCCCGAGGCGGTGATGGCGGCCTGGGCCGGGCTCGGCTACTACGCACG
>CAYMRW010000099.1:0-7780 GCA_964392825.1 uncultured Rhodobacterales bacterium | reverse complement strand
TCCCGCGAGGCGAGGCGCAGGAGTTCATCGACCGCTACTTCGAGCGGTTCCCGGGCATCCGCGACTACATGAGCGAGACGACACGGTTCGCGCGCGAGCGCGGCTACGTGGAGACGCTGTTCGGACGCAAGATCCACACACCCGAGATCAACGCCAAGGGGCCGACCGCGGGCTTCGCCCGGCGCGCGGCGATCAACGCGCCGATCCAGGGCACGGCGGCCGACATCATCCGGCGGGCGATGATCCGCATGGAGCGGGCGACGGCGGGGCTGCCGGCACGGATGCTGCTCAGCGTCCACGACGAGCTTCTGTTCGAGGTCGACGCCGGGGCCGAGGACGCGCTGATCGCGCGGGCCCGCGAGACCATGGCGGCGGCGCCCCTGCCCGCGGTGTCGCTGTCGGTGCCGATGGTCGTCGAGGCGGGCCGCGGGGCGAACTGGGCGGCGGCGCACTGAGCCGGGGGTCGCCGCCCCAGGCGTCGCCGGTTCGCCGCGGGGGACCGGCCGACGGCATCCCCCGGCGGGCCGTGAACCGGGCGGAGCGGGCTGCCGCCCGCGCGCCTTCGCATGGATGATCGCCCGGGACGTCGTGTCGGGACAGGCTCGCCCGGCGCCGGTCGGACCCGGCCTCCTTCCGGCCCGCCGATGACGGTCTCAGGGACCCACGCGACGAGGGCCGCGGCGGGACGCGGTCCTCGAGGTCCACATCGCTGAGCAGCGATCCGGTCGTCTCGTCCGTCCCGCGCATCTTCGCCCCCCGCTGACCGGAGGCGTCGAACCACGCTCCCCAAACCGCGACGACCGCCGGGTTCTGCGGCCGGCCAACGGATGGGGCCGGTCGAGGATGCGTCCGCTGCCGCAGTGACGGCGCAGCCCCGACCGCCCCGGCCCTGGCCCCTGCCCCGGGCCTGAAGCGGCGGCGACCCGACGGACGGGCCGGCGCTCAGGCGTGCCGGTCGGGATCTTCGAGGTCGGTTTGGATCCAGCGCGGGCTCAGGTGGATGTCGGTCGTCTCGAGGCGGCCGGGTCCGAGGTTCCGGTACTTGTGCGGCACCTGCGCGGGGCCGAGAAGGACGTCGCCGGGCCCGGCCTCCAGCGTCTCGTCGCCGACGGTGAAGAGGGCGCGGCCGGCGCGGACGATGAAGACCTCGTCGTAGGGATGCACGTGCCAGCGCGGCCCCTCGCCGACGGCGTCGGTGGCGTAGAACAGGACGGTGACGCCGGTGCCGAGCGACGTCCCCTCGACCCGGCCGCGCCACGGGTCGGCGCCCACGGCCCAGTCGGCATGGCGGAGGAGGCGGGCGGCACGGTCGGCCATCGGCAGCTCCCTGGCGGTCGGACGTCGTGCCGAGGCTAGCGCCGCGCGGCGCCCGGTGTCGAGGCGCAGGCTTGACGGCGGGCCCGGGGCCGCGGCCTCATCGGAAGCACGAGGCCGGAGGCTGCGGGTGACGGCGGACGAGGCGGAGTGGGTCGAGGTGCGCAGCCGCGCGGATCTGCGCCGCTGGCTGGCGGCGCAGCATGCCGCGTCGCCGTCGGCCTGGCTCGTCACCTTCAAGAAGCACCACCCCGACCATCTCGCCTTCGGCGAGGCGGTCGAGGAGCTTCTCTGCTGGGGCTGGGTCGACAGCGCCGTGCGCGGCGTCGATGCCGACCGCATGCGCCACCTGATCACGCCGCGGGCCTCGGGCTCGGCGTGGTCGGCCGTCAACAAGGCCAAGGTCGAGCGGGCCCGTAGCCGGGGCGCGATGACGCCAGCCGGCGAGGCGGCGATCCGCGCGGCGATGGAGAACGGCATGTGGTCGTTTCTCGACGACGTGGAACGGCTGGAGGTCCCGGGCGACCTTGCCGCGGCGCTGTCAGAGGCAGGGGCGCGCGCGATGTGGGACGGCTGGCCGCGCAGCGTCCGCCGCGGAACGCTCGAGTGGATCAAGACGGCCCGGCGCGCGGCGACGCGCTCAGGACGCATCGCCGAGACCGCCGCGGCAGCCTCGGAAGGGCGCCGGCCGAAACCGTTCATGCGTTAGCGGGGCACGGCCCGGCGCCAAGGGAGACGGCTCGGAAATATTTCGGGGAACAGGAGGGACCGCATCGGCCTTTCGGCGGAGCAGCCAGCGAAGGAGGCCCATGCCATGTTCCACCACTCATCGAAGCTCCAGTACGAGGTGCGGGTCGACCGCCCAGACCCCGTCTTCGCCAAGTACCTGCAGCAGGCGATCGGCGGCATCGAGGGCGAGATCCGCGTCGCCATGCAGTACTTCTTCCAGGCGATGGGCGCCCGCGGCGACGCCAAGTACCGCGACATGCTGATGATGACGGCGACCGAGGAGCTCAGCCACATCGAGTTCCTGGGCCATGCCGTGGCGCTGAACCTCGAGGGCGCGCCGGTCAGCGCGCAGGAGGAGGCGGCGATGGACCCCGTTGTCCACGCCATCATGGGCGGCGCCAACCCGCGCCACATCCTGTCGTCGGGCCTCTCCGCGATGCCGGTCAACGCCAACGGCGTGCCCTTCGACATGAGCCACGTCTACGCCACCGGCAACCTCGCCGCAGACATGATGGCCAACGCCACGGCGGAGTCGGGCGGCCGGGTGCTGGCGAGCCGGCTCTACAACATGACCGACGACGCCGGGATGCGCGACATGCTGTCGTTCCTCATCGCGCGCGACACGATGCATCAGCAGCAGTGGCTGGCGGTGATCGAGGAGCTCGGCGGCTGGACCGCGCAGCTGCCGATCCCGAACGCAACGCCCGAGGCGCACGAGGCGACCGAACACAGCTACTACTTCCTCAACACCTCGCTCGACGCGCCGACGCCCGAGGGCCGCTGGACCTCGGGCCCCTCGCTCGACGGGCGGTCGGAGTTCAGCGTCGTCGACAAGCCCGAGCCGCTCGGGCAGAAGCCGTCGCTCGGCAAGGCCAAGCCCGGGTCCGGCGCGCAGACCGAGCAGGTCTGATGCGGCGCCGCTCCGCCGGAAACGGTCGGCGGGGCGGCATGCGGACGCCGCCGTCGCGGCGGATGACCTCGCCCTTCGCGTGGCGCGCCTCGATCTCGAAGCTCAGGGGCCGCGGCGGTCGCACCCCCTGACGCGCCACCGCGGCCCCGATCGTTCCCCCCCCCTCGCGGGCGGCGCAAGGCTCAGCGGGGCGGCATGCGGACGCCGCCGTCGAGGCGGATGACCTCGCCATTGAGGTAGCGTGTCTCGATGCAGAAGCGGACGGTCGCGGCGAATTCGTCCGGGTCGCCGAGGCGCTGCGGGTAGGGGATCACCGAGGCGATCCCCGCCCGCGTCTCGTCGGGCAGGCCGGCGAGCAGCGGCGTGTCGAAGATGCCGGGCGCGATCGTGTTGACGCGGATGCCGTGGCGGGCGAGTTCGCGCGCCGCGGGCAGCGCCAGCGCGACGATGGCGCCCTTCGATGCGGCATAGGCCGCCTGCCCCACCTGCCCGTCGAAGGCCGCGATCGAGGCGGTGTTGACGATGACGCCGCGCTCGCCGTCCTCGCGCGGGTCCAGATCCGCCATTCGCGCGGCGGCGAGGCGCATCACGTTGAAGTTGCCGAGAAGGTTCACCTCGACGGTCTGGCGGAAGACGTCGAGCGGCATCGGGCCCTCGCGCCCGACGATGCGGGCGGGCGGTGCGATGCCGGCGCAGTTCACGGCGGCGCGGAGCGGCCCGGGCGCGGCGTCGATCGCGGCGGCCACCTCGTTCTCGGAAAGGATGTCGGCGGCGGCGGCGATGCCGCCGATGGCTTCGGCGACGGCGGTGGCCGCGGCGGCGTCGCGGTCGAGGACGACGACGCGGGCGCCGGCCGCGGCGAGGTGCCGGGCGGTCGCGGCGCCGAGGCCGGAACCGGCCCCGGTGACGAGGACGCTGGCGCCGTCGAGCCTCATGCGGCGCGCGGACAATTCGTGGCGAGCGGTGTCATGGCGCGGATGGTGTGCCGCCGGGATGAGGGACGCAAGCCCGCGTCATCGGGCATGGGCCTCGGGGGTCGACCGGCCTACACTGTCGAGCGATGCCGCACGACCACGCCGCGCACGCCCAAGTCGACCCGGGCGCGGGGGACCGCAGGGTCGTCCTCGCCGTCCTCGTCAATGTCGGGCTGACGGTGGCGCAGATCGCGGCGGGCCTCCTCTCGGGCTCGCTCGCGCTGATCGCCGATGCCGTCCACAACCTGTCCGACGCCATCTCGCTGGGGATCGCGTGGCTCGCACGGCGCATCGCCCGGCGCCCGGCGGACGCGGAGATGACTTTCGGCTACGCCCGCGCCGAGGTCGTGGCGGCGCTGGTCAACTACACGACCCTCGTCGTCGTTGCGCTCTGGCTGGCGTGGGAAGGAGCGGCGCGACTCCTCGACCCGCAGCCGGTCGCGGGATGGATCGTGGTCTGGGTCGCCTCCATCGCGCTGGTCATCGACACCGTGACGGCGCTGCTCCTGTCCGGGATGCGGCACGGGTCGGCCAACATCCGCGCCGCGTTCCTGCACAACGTCGCCGACGCGCTGGGCTCGGTCGCGGTGATCGTCTCGGGCGCGCTGATCCTGCTCTACGACTGGCGGCTGGTGGATCCGGCGGTGACGCTTCTGATCTCGGGCTACATCCTCTGGCACGCGCTGAGGGGTGTGCGGCCGGTCATCCGCATCCTGATGCTCGGGGCGCCACCCGGCCTCCAAGCCGACGAGGTCCTGGCCGCGATGGCGGCGGAACCGCATGTCGACGAGGTGCACCACCTGCATCTGTGGCAGACGAGCGAGGTCGAGACCGCGCTCGAGGCGCACGTGGTCGTCGCCGCCGCGCATCTGCGCGACCCCGTCCGGTCCCGGCTCAGGGCCATGCTGCGCGACCGCTACGGCATCGATCACGTCATGGTCGAGATGGAGACGACCGAGACACGCTGCCGCGGCCCGGCCACCATCGGCCACTAGAGCCCGCACGCCATGGGCGATTCGCGCGCGTCGCGAGGGAAGAACGCAGGGTTCTGTCTACTCTTGGATGCGGTGGGGGCCCGGTCCACTACATGGGGCGTGCCGCGGACTCCGCTTCGGGTTCGCCGTGATTTGACGTATGGTAAATCACATTGCAGAACGCGATGAGGCTTTTGACATGAAGAACTTCGCTGTCGCTCTATCGGCGATCACCTTGCTGATCGCCTCCGCCGCCTTCTTCGGCGGCCCGGCCACGGCCCAGAGTTCGCCGTGCAACCCGGCGGTCCAGACCTGCCTGTGACGCCCGTGCGCGGTTGATCCCGCGCACGACTACCATTCGCCTATGGTACCCATCCCCGGCCTGCCGGAGCATTTCATGACGTCCGAGTTCCTCGCGACCGAGTTCATCCTCTTCCTTCTCATCGGCCTCGGCATACTCGTGTTCGAGGCGCATCGTCAGTTCAACCATCCCGCCTACACCAAGACCTCCGACGACGAGACGACCGGGAACGCCCGCAGCGATTACATCTTCTCGCTGTCGCCCTCCGAGATCCGCAACCGTTCGGCGTTCTTCTCGGCGGAGCTCGTCTACATCCTCGCGATCGTGGCGATCTACCTGCTGCTGATCTTCAACGACGCTGTGAACAACGTCCTCGCCTACCTGATCGACTTCAGCGCGCAGGGCGATGCGCCGGGCGGCGGCCTGCCCGAGGCGCCGGCCATAGGGGCCGACGGGGCGACGCTCGCGGTCGAGCCGGGTGCGGGCGAGACCGCGATCGACAGGGCAGCGACGCCCTTCGTCGTCAGCATGATGATGGTCACGGCGCTGCGCTTTCCGCTGGTCCGCAGGCTCGAGGTGCTCCTCCGCTCGTCGGCCCAGCGCCTGTTCGGCATTCCCTGGATCCCGCACCGGCTGCGGCAGAAGATCGAGGATGCGCCGGTGAACCTCGACGCCCTCGAGGAGGACACCGCGCACGAGAGCGACGGCGTTACCTACGGCGCCAAGATCGCCGGCTATCGGGGCCACGCGCTCGCCTCGGGCATGTCGGACCGCCGGCTTGCCGCCTTCCTGGCGCGCCTGGGCAAGCTCGCCGCCTACCAGATCTGGGTCAACGAGGCACGGGTCTGGCCGTCGCAGGAGTTCCGCAGCGACTTCTCATTCTTCCACCAGCTCAACGATCCCCTGTCGGACCAGATCATCGCCTTGTTCAAGGATTGCGACCTGCTGGCGAGCTCGGCCGAGGTCGGCGCCGGCGAAGCGGGAGAGGAGCGGCGTCGCATGCAGCAGGAGCTCTGGGAGCTCAAGGAGAAGCAGGCGCGCGAGCTGTCGCAGAAGATGGCGGCGATGATGGCGCTCTACGACCAGAACTCGAAGTGGCCGCGGGACGATGCGCCGGGGGCGACCCAGCTCAGGACCTTCCTCGGCGCCGTCCGGGCGCAGGACGAGACGCGGACGTTCCAGGTCAACGTCGCGATCCTGCTTCTCCTCATCAGCGCCGGGGTCAGTTTCGTCGCGGGCTACGTGCACGCGAACTGGCTCGCCTCCATCGCGGAGAGCTTCGGCATCGAGGCGGGCGGTCAGGTGAACGCGTTCCGCACGGCGCGCGACTTCATGCTGTCGTCGCTGATCGTCTACGGCCTGTCGATGTGGGCGGCGCTCGACATCCGCCGGCGGATGCAGCGCCACGGGCGGTGGAGCAACCCGTTCGAGGGGCGGCGGATCCCGCCGATGGGCCAGTTCCTGCTGTTCGCGGTGGCCATCGGCTTTCTCGTGTTCGCCGCGAACCTCGCCTATCTGCTGACGGTCTCGTCGGGCTGGAGCTGGGTCGGTCCGCGGGACGCCCCGTGGTGGACCAACGTCGAGCGGCAGGCGAACCTGAGCCTGTTCTACGGCCTCATCGGGGGCGTGCACGGGCTGGGCGTGGTACTGATGATGGACCTCGGCGCCCGCGGGGCGGCGAACCGGTCCTGGGGGCTGGTGGCCGGCAGCTACATCGCGGTGATGATGGCGCTGGGCTTCTTCCTCGGCCAGTACCTGACGTCGCTGTCCTCGGCGGGAGGGGAGCTGCGCGAGGCCATCCGGCAGATGCGCGCCATGCTCTACACCGTCGACCTGGGGCTCATCGCCCTGTTCACCAGCGTCGCGATGATCTCGTTCCTCAGGCCCCCGCGGCCGGGGAAGGCGCCGGAGGCCGCGGCGGTCCAGGACCGGGTGGCGTGATGCGGACCCTGGCCCTCGCCGCCGTGCTCGCCGGTCTCGCCGTTCCCACGACGGCCGCCGAACGCGAGGTCGCCGTCGCCTTCCGGACCGACGCCCCGCCCTTCTCGGTCGCGGAGGACGGGACCTACCGGGGCTTCATCGCGGCGCTCTGCGAGGCGGCGGTCAGCCGCGCCGGCTACAGCATTTCCGAGCGCACCGAGATCGCCCCCACCGATCGGCAGTCACTCAGGGAGGAAGGGGGCATCGACCTCGTCTGCGATCCGACGACGGTGACGGTGGCGCGGGCGCGCCGCACCGACTTCTCGCCCATCGTCTTCATCGCCAATTCGGGGTTCCTGCGCAGCCCGGAGCCGAAGCCGCTGTCCGACAGCGCGATCGACACGCACGAGGCGTGCCGGACGTTGCGGGCCGAGAACCCCGACCGCGTCCTCCTCGGGGCCGTGATGGTGGCCGGGACGACCGCGCGCGCGACCTACGAGCTTGCCCGCGCCAAGGGCCATGCCGCAGACACGATGGAGCACCTCGTCTGCCCGATAGAGGTCGCGAACCACGATGCCGGCATCGCCGCCTTCTGCGACGGCCCGGCGACGTACTACTTCGGCGATCTCGACATCCTGCACGCGGCGGTGGCGCGGCA
>CAYMRW010000098.1:0-7880 GCA_964392825.1 uncultured Rhodobacterales bacterium | reverse complement strand
GGTGCGGCGCCTGGCCCCGGTCGGCCATCGCGCGCTCGGCGTGGCGGCGGACGAGCTTGCCGCCGCCGCCGCGGCGTTCTCGGCCGCACCGATCGCCGACCTGCGGGCGTTCCTGCAAACGTGCGGACGCGATCACCCGCCCCTCGACCGGCTGGCCAAGGCGTGGCCGCGGCTCGAGGGGCTCATCGCGGCGGCGCGCACGGTCTCGGAGGCGACGGCATTCGCGGCCTTCGACGCCGCCTACGCCGAGGTTCGGCGATGAGCGTGCCCTTCGCCGTACTGGTCGCCGCCTTCGGGCGCATCGGCCTTCTCTCCTTCGGTGGGCCGGCGGCGCAGATCTCGGTGATGCATGACGAGCTCGTCGAGCGCCGGCGATGGATGACCGAGCGCGAGTTCCTCGACGCGCTGGGCTTCTGCATGATGCTCCCCGGACCCGAGGCGATGCAGCTTGCCACGTTCGCCGGCTGGCGCATGAACGGCTGGCGGGGCGGACTGATCGCCGGGCTGCTGTTCGTGCTGCCGGGGGCCGCGGTCATCACGGCCCTCGCCCTGGCCTACATCGTCTATGGGTCGGTGCCGCTCGTGCAGACGCTCTTCGCCGGCATCCAGGCGGCCGTCGTCGCCATCGTGGCGCAGGCGCTGATCCGCCTCGGCGGTCGGGCGCTCGGCGGGCCCGAGGCCTGGGGCCTCGCCGCCGCGGCCTTCGTCGCGATCTTCGCCTTCGCCGCCCCCTTCCCGCTCATCGTGCTCGGCGCCGCGCTCTGGGGTGCCGTGCACGGCGGCGCCGCGGGCGGCGCGGCGCCGCCGAACCCGCGCGCGGAAGGTCTCGCGCGCACCGTCGGCGTCTGGCTCGCCGTCTGGCTGGTGCCGCTCGTCGCGCTCACCGCCCTCGCTCCCGGCATCCTCACGGACCTCGCCTGGTTCTTCGCCCGTCTCGCCGTCGTCACCTTCGGCGGCGCCTACGCCGTCCTTGCCTACATGGCGCAGGAGGTCGTCGCCTCGCGGGGCTGGATCACGACCGACCAGATGATCGACGCGCTGGGCCTCGCCGAGACGACGCCGGGGCCGCTGATCCTCGTCACGCAGTTCGTCGCGATGCTCGTGGGTCACGACGCCGGCGGCCTGCCGATGGCGCTCGCCGCCGGCGCCGTGGCGCTCTGGGCGACCTTCGCGCCCTGTTTCTTGTGGATCTTCGCGGGTGCGCCGTACGTCACGTGGGCGGCCTCGGCCCCCCGCCTCGGCGGCGCGCTGCGCGCGATCACCGCGGCGATCGTCGGTGTCATCCTGAACCTCGGCCTCTGGTTCGCGCTGCACGTGTTCTGGGGCGAGGTCGGGGCGGCCGGAATTGGCCCCCTCGCGATCCCCTGGCCCACGGCCGGGACGTTCAACGCGGATGCCGCGATCCTGGCGCTTCTCGCGGCGGTTATCCTCTTCGGGTTCAGGTGGGGCGTGCCGGCGACCCTGGTCGCGACGAGCGCCGCGGCGGCGGCGCTGGCGGCGGCCTAGCCCTCGGGGGGGGCCGCCTTCCATCCGGGTGGGAATCGCTTATGGTGAGGCCGCTGCCACGAGCGGACGGGATGTGGATGTCGCGGTCGATCGACTATGGAAACCTCATGCATCAGGCCATGCGCGGCCTGATCCAGAAGGTTCTGCAGGACATCGCCGCGAACGGCCTGCCCGGCGCGCACCACTTCTTCATCACCTTCGACACAATGCATCCCGATGTGGAGCTGGCGGACTGGCTGTCGGACCGCTACCCGACCGAGATGACCGTGGTGCTGCAGCACTGGTTCGACAATCTCGAGGTCGGCGACGAGGGTTTCGCGGTGACGCTCAACTTCGGCGACAAGCCCGAGCCGCTCTACGTGCCCTACGACGCGATCAAGACCTTCGTCGACCCTTCGGTCGAGTTCGGCCTGCGCTTCGAGATGCAGGAGACGGAGGGGGCCGAGGGCGACGCCTCCGACCCCGAGGAGGAGGGCGAGCCCGAACCGCGCCGCGATGCCGAGATCGTCAGCCTCGACAAGTTCCGCAAGTGATCCGCGGGCGGCGCCGGCGAACGAGGCCCGTGGCCACCGCGGCACACCGGGTGTAGAGCCCTCCCCGCGACAAGGAGGGGCAGATGACCGACACCCGCACCGAGACCGACAGCTTCGGGCCGCTCGACGTGGCCGCCGACCGCTACTGGGGGGCGCAGACCCAGCGCAGCCTGATGAACTTCCCGATCGGGTGGGAGCGGCAGCCGACAGCCATCGTCCGCGCCCTCGGCGCCATCAAGCAGGCGGCGGCGGAGGCCAACATGCGCTTCGGCAAGCTCGACGAGCCGCTGGGGAACGCCATCGTCGAGGCCGCGGGCGAGGTGTTCGGGGGCGGCCTCGACGACCACTTCCCGCTCGTCGTCTGGCAGACGGGCTCGGGCACGCAGTCGAACATGAACGCCAACGAGGTCATCTCGAACCGCGCCATCGAAATCCTCGGCGGCCAGATCGGGTCCAAGGACCCGGTGCATCCGAACGACCACGTCAACATGAGCCAGTCGTCGAACGACACGTTCCCGACGGCGATGCACGTGGCCACCGCGATGACCGCCCGCGACGTCCTGCTGCCCGGCCTGCGCAAGCTCGAGACCGCGTTGCGCGAGAAGGCCGCGGCCTTTGAGGACATCATCAAGATCGGCCGCACGCACACGATGGACGCGACGCCGCTCACGCTCGGGCAGGAGTTCGGCGGCTACGCGCACCAGGTCGCCAAGGGGATCGAGCGGGTGGAGGCGAGCCTCGGCGACATCCACGAGCTTGCGCAGGGCGGCACCGCCGTCGGCACCGGCCTCAACGCCCCCGCGGGATGGGGCGAGGCGATCGCCGAGAACCTCGCCCGGATCACCGGCCTGCCCTTCGTCACGGCCCCCAACAAGTTCGAGGCGCTGGCGGGCCACGACGCCATGGTGGCGATGTCGGGCGCGCTCAAGACGGTCGCCGCGTCGCTCTTCAAGATCGCCAACGACATCCGCCTGATGGGCTCAGGCCCCCGCTGCGGCCTCGCCGAGCTGCTCCTGCCCGAGAACGAGCCCGGCTCGTCGATCATGCCCGGCAAGGTCAACCCGACCCAGTGCGAGGCGCTGACGCAGGTCTGCGCCCATGTCGTCGGCAACGACGCCGCCGTGGGGATGGCGGGATCCCAGGGGCACTTCGAGCTCAATGTCTACAAGCCGATGATCGCCTACAACGTGCTGCAGTCGATGCAGCTTCTGGGCGATGCGGCCGTTGCCTTCACCGACAACTGCGTCGCCGGCATCGCGGCCAACGAAGGCAGGATCGACCAGCTCATGCGGGAGAGCCTGATGCTGGTGACGGCCCTCGCCCCCAAGATCGGCTACGACAACGCCACGACGGTCGCCAAGACCGCCCACAAGAACGGCACCACCCTCCGCGAGGAGGCCGTGCGTCTGGGCTTCGTCGACGCGGCCACCTTCGACGAGGTCGTGCGCCCGGAGAAAATGATCGGACCGCGGTAGCGGACCCCGCAGCGGTACGCCCAGGGGCGGGGCCAGGGCCCCGGCTCGCATCGACCGGGAGGCCCCCCATGGATCTGGTGCACACACTTATCGGACATGAGGCGGATCCTGTCGCCTGGTGGCAGATGACGGTCCGCGCGATCGTCGTCTTCGCCTATGCCGTTGCGCTCTACCGGCTGCTGCCGCGGCGAGCGATCGCCGGCAGCGCCGCCATCGATATCGTCCTCGCGATCATCGTCGCCTCGAGCCTCAGCCGCGCCCTCACCGGCAACGCGCCGCTCTTCGCGACGATGGCCGCGACGACCGCCATCGGCGCGCTCTACTATGCCATGACCGCGGTCGCTCGACGGTCGGACCGCTTCGCCTCCGCAGTCAAGGGCAAGCCGCTGCCCCTGATCCGGGACGGTCGGCTCGACCTTGCGTCCATGCGCGCGGCGCAGTTCGGCCAGCCCGACATCGAGCAGCATCTGCGCGCCGAGGGCGTGGACGAGCTGCGCGACGTCCGCCGGGCGACGCTCGAACGCGACGGCTCCGTGAGCGTCCTGCGATGAGGCGGGCAGAAAGGGGCTGGACCGCGTCCCCCGCCCGGCCGACCTTCGGCGCATGATCGGCATTTTCGTCTTCCTTCTCGGCGCGCTCCTCGTCGCGCTCGTCCTCTACGACTTCCTCCGCACCGCCATCAGCTTCGGCGGTCTCGGCTTCATCAGCAATCGGGTCGCCTACGGGCTCTGGCCCGTCGCCCGTCGGACGGCGCTCTTCGCCGAGCATCGGCTGGGGGTCTCGGTCCGCGGCGCCATCGGCCCGCTGATCCTCAGCGCCATCGCGTTCTCGTGGATCTTCGTGCACCTCGTCGGCTATACGCTGATGTACGCCGCCGGCCCCTCGCTCGAGCAGTCGGACACGGGGGGGCCTGCGACGCTGATGCAGACCATCTCCTTCGCCGGCTCGGCGCTCTCGACCCTCGGTGCCTCGGTGGTGCAGCCGACGAACGGCTGGTGGGACGCGCTGTCGATGGTCGCGGCGGTGAACGGCATGATCGTCCTCACGCTCTCGGTCAGCTTCGTCCTCGGCATCCAGCAGGTGACGACCGCGGCGCGGGGGCTGGCGACCCGCTACAGCGCGCTGATGTCGCGCGACGCCGACCGGACCGGCGCGGGCACGCTCGACCGCGCCGCGTCCCTCGGACCCGATCTCTGCCAGGTTGCGGTGCAGCTCACGATGACGCCGCTGCCCGGGGTGTTCGTACCGAACGACCGCACGATGAATTTCCCGCGGCTGATCCTGCAGCTCTGCGACCTGGTCGAGGACCAGGGCATCGCCGCCCGCGAGGACCCGATGGCGGACGCCGACATCGCCGAGCTTCGCTGGGGGCTTGGCCTGCTCGGGAGGCACTACCGGACCGAGGACGACCGGAGCGACGTCGATGCCGCGCGGCGCTGGGCCCGCCGGCACATGATGCCCGACACGTAGACGACCGGGCCGCCTTTGCGCAGGTCACGGACCGGCGGCTTTCACCTTGGCCATACGAAGGCCCGTCCTCTATGCAGGCCTCAAGGCGCGACCAGGGAGGGGCCCGGATGTCGAAGATCGCGAACCTCAGATCCGCCCGCAAGCACAGGGCGCGCGCCGAGAAGCGGGCGGCGGCCAATGCCAACGCCGCCAGGCACGGCGAGACCCGCGCCGAGCGGCAGCGGCAGGAGGCCGAGGCGGCGATTGCGGCTCGCAGGCTCGACGAGCATCGCCGCGAGGAATGACGGCACGGCCGGTAAAGCGCTCCCTGACGATCCGCGGCCATCGCACCAGCGTCTCGCTGGAGGAGCCGTTCTGGGACGCTTTCCGGGAGATCGCGGACGAGCGTGGCGTTGCCGTGGCGGCGCTTGCCGCGGAGGTCGATGCCGCGCGAGGCGACGCCGCCGGGCTCGCCTCGGCCATCCGCGTCTTCGTGCTCGCGCACCATCGCGGCGCCTGACCACATGCCGACCCGGCAGCGGTCGGGCGGGCAACGGGCTCAGCCCAGAACTGCCAGCGCCGGGAACGTCTCGAGCAGCCACCACGAGAACGCCGTGAACTGCCCCGTGACCATCATCAGCCCCACGGTCCAGAGAAGCAGTCCCATGACCTTCTCGATCCGGTCCATATGGCGCTTCATCCAGCCCATGATCCCGGTCAGGCGCGGGAAGTAGGCCGCGACGAGCAGGAACGGAATCCCGAGGCCCGCCGCGTAGACCCCGAGGAGCGCCGTTCCCCGCGACACCGAAGCCTCGGACGCGGCGAGCGAGATGATGGCGCCGAGTTGCGGGCCGATACAGGGCGTCCATCCGAAGGCGAAGGCGAGGCCGAGGACGAAGGCGCCGACCGCCGATCCGCCCCGGTCGCCCGCGTCGAGGCGCATCTCGCGGTCGATCGCCGCGATCCGGTACAGCCCGAGGAAATGGGCGCCGAACACCATCACGGCGAGGCCGGCGACGATCACGAACCAGTCCTGGTTCCGCAGGAAGAATGTCCCGAAGGCCGAGGCCGTGAAGCCGAGGAGCAGGAACACCGTCGACAGGCCGAGGACGAAGGACAGCGCCGAGAGGACGACGCGGCTGCGCGCCGCGCGGCTGTCCTCCATCTCCGAGACGCTGATCCCGCCCATGTAGGCGAGGTACGGAGGCACGATCGGCAGCACGCACGGTGACAGGAACGACAGGACGCCCGCGATCAGGGCCACCGTGGCCGCCGGGATCAGGCTTGCGTCGAGAATGTCGATACCGAGCATCCGTCACGCCATATCCGGGCGCGGGCGCCGCGTCACCTCCCCGCCGGTCACAAGCCGGTGGACAAGCGCATCGCGGCGAGGTCTAGCTCGCGGGCCATGGACGTGAGCGAACTCGACACCGTGGGCCTTCTCTGCCCCCTGCCCGTGCTCAAGGCCCGCAAGCGCCTGCAAGGCCTGCCTGCGGGCGGCCTTCTGCGGGTTCGGGCCGACGATCCGGCCGCGGCCATCGACATCCCGCATTTCTGCGCGGAGGCGGGCCACGAGCTCGTCTCGACCGAGGACGAGGGGCAGGTGCAGGTCTACGTCCTGCGGAAGGGCGGCGCATCCGGCGCCGCCAGTCCCGCCACGGCCTGACGCACGACGATCAGCAACCCCCCGAGCAGGATCGCGGGAAACACCAGCAGTCGCAGAACGTAGACGCCGATGATCGTGACGGAGCTTTGCAGGATCGTTTCGGCCCGCTCGCGGTACTCGCCGAGCCAGCCCTCCGCATCGTCCTGCGCCGGCGGCGCCTCGGCCCCCGACCGAAACCGCCACCACGGCAAGTCTTCCGCGTCGGCGGCATCGACGCCCCCCATCCCTTGACCGACACCCTGCCCGCTCGCCTCCTCGAGCTCGGCGCGGGCGGCGGCGAGCTGTGGGTCCGTCGCCAGCTTGCCGATCCAGCCGCCGCCGGCGAAGGCGGCGGGCAGCACCAGCGCGAAGAGCAGGCCGAACGCCGCGAGCCTTTCCGCCGCGCCGGCCAGCGGCCGCAGGGGCGGCACGTGAAGCGCCAGCCAGAGGGCGGCGAGACTCGCCGCCGCGAGCAGCGCCCCGAGCTTGGCGATGGGGCTGAAGGCGAGCGTCAGTGTCGCCGTCAAAGCCAGGATCACGAAGACGGCATCCGAGACCCGCGCCACCGTCTCGTCGACCGGATCGAGGGCCATGCCCGGCTTTGCGCCCACCGCGCCGACCACGGGGACGGAAAACTCGGTCTCCTTGGCGACCGAGATCGCGGCGTTGATGGCCCGCAGCGCGCCGTAGGCGATGACCGCCGTCGTCGCGACGTCCTCGGCCTGGAGCCGGGCGGCGCGGACGAAGGGTGGCTGCACGATGGCGGCCAGGACCAGGAGAAGGCTCGCCAGCAGGATCAGCGTGCGGCCGCCCAGCACCCTGCGGACAGCCGAGGCCAAGGTCAGCCGGCCGCGACGCGGTTGTGCCGGCGCAGCATCAGCCCCTTCGCGGTCTCGACGGCGACGGCGGCGTCGCGGCAATAGGCGTCGGCGCCGATCGCGCGCCCGAACTCCTCGTTCAGCGGCGCGCCGCCGACGAGGACGATGTAGTCGTCGCGGATGCCCTGATCCTTCAGCGTGTCGATCACGACCTTCATGTAGGGCATGGTCGTGGTCAGAAGGGCGGACATGCCGAGGATGTCGGCCTCCTCCCGCTTCAGGGCGTCGATGTACTTCTCGACCGCGTTGTTGATGCCGAGGTCGACGACCTCGAACCCCGCTCCTTCCATCATCATCGTGACGAGGTTCTTGCCGATGTCGTGGATGTCGCCCTTGACCGTGCCGATCACCATCTTGCCCATCTTCGGCGCGCCGGTCTCGGCCAGCAGCGGCT
>CAYMRW010000097.1:0-7897 GCA_964392825.1 uncultured Rhodobacterales bacterium | reverse complement strand
TCGGCGCCGGCTCCGGACCGCGCGCATCGGGCGCGCTGCTCGCCTCGGGCGCGGTACCGGCCGCGCGCGCGGCCACGGGTCCGCCGCCCGGCGCCGTCTTCCGTCTGGACCGCCGCCGTGTGACCAGCAGCATCGGCGTCGACGAGGGCGGGATCGATACGTTTCGCGCGAACTTCGATGATGGCACGATGCCTGACAGCAACGGCGAGCCGGTCGTCAACGACGGCGATCGCGGCGAGGCGACGGCGATCGCGGACTGCGGCGATCTCGATCTCTCGGGGCGGGATCCGGGCGCGCTCGAGACCCTGCCGCCCCCCGGCGCTTCGGATCATGTCGCCGCGCCCGCCAAAGACACCCATGGCGACGGCATGGTGCTCCAGGCGACGCGCATCGTCGAGGTTTCGGTCGACGGGATGGCCGGCGCGGGCCAGGTCGCGGGCGCCGCCGTCGGCAGCGGCGCCGCCGACGGCTGCACGGGGGCGGGAATGGCCGTGGCCGACGCCGCGGCCGCCGATCCGGAGGATGGCGAGCCCGGCGACCCGGGACACGGGATGGAGGACAAGCGGTTCGTCGCGTGCGGCGCGCTCGACGTTCGACTTACGGCCGGGCGCCGCCTCAGCCGTCGTCCGATCCCCCGAGGATCTCTCGCGCCAGTCGGAAGGCGGTGTTGGCGCGGGGAACGCCCGCGTAGATGGCCACGTGGAGGAGGGCCTCGCGCACGTCGGCGGGGCTCGCGCCGGTGTTGCGCGTGGCGCGGAGATGCAGGGCCAGCTCGTCCTCGTTGCCGAGCGCGGCGAGGAGCGCCACGGTCAGCATCGAGCGTTCACGGGGCGTGATCGCGTCGCCCGACCAGACGCGGCCCCAGGCGCTTTCGGCGATCAGGTCCTGGAAGGCGGCGTCGAACTCGGTCCTGTTCGCCTCGGCCCGGTCGACATGGGCGTCGCCGAGCACGGCGCGTCGGGTCGCCGTGCCGCGGTCGCGCGCCTCAGACATGGCCGACCTCGCGCAGGAACGCCGTCAGAAGCGCCGCGTACTCGGTCGGCCGGTCGACGCAGGGCAGATGCCCCGCGCCCTCGATCACGTGCACCCGGGCCCGGGGGATCAGGTTGGCGGTGGCGCGGACCAGGCCGGGCGGGGTGGAGCCGTCGACCGACCCCGCGATGGCAAGCGTCGGCAGCGACAGTCCGCGCGTCGTCGCGGTCAGGTCGGCGCGGGCGATGGCGGTGGCACAGCCGGCGTAGCCCTCGGGCGGCTGCCGCGTCAGCATGTGCCGCCAGGCCGCAGCCTCTGGCGTCGCCCGGAACCCGGGCCCGAACCAGCGCTCGAGGACCCCGTCCGCCAGCGTCTCGATCCCGCCCGTGCGGACGGCGTCGATGCGCTCGTCCCAGACCTCCGCCGTGCCGATCCGCGCCGCGGTGTTCGAGAGGACCAGGCCGGCGAGCAGGTCGGGCCGCCGCCCGGCGAGACCCTGCGCCACCATCCCGCCGATCGACAGCCCGACGAAGACGACGCGCCGAAGCCCCAGCGCCTCGATCAGCCCCTCGGCGTCGCCCACGAGGTCGTCCATGGCGTAGGGTGCGGGCGGACAGTCCGAGAGGCCGTGCCCGCGCATGTCGCAGCGCACGAGCCGGAGGCCCGGGGGCAGGTGCGGGAGGACCGCGTCCCAGAGCCGTAGGTCGGTGCCGAGCGAGTTCGCGAACACGACCGGAGCCCCCGCCGGGTCGCCGTCCTCGCGCCAGTGCAGGCCGAGCCCGCGCACGTCGATCATCCTCAAAACGGCACCCCCACGTATTGTTCGGCCATCGACCGCCGCGCCGCCTCGGACGTCTCGAGATAGGCGAGGTCCGATTCCTGGATCTTCTGGTCGAACGCCGACTGGCCCGGAAAGCGGTGCATCGTCGTCGTGAACCACCACGAGAAACGGATCGCCTGCCAGACGCGGGCCAGCGCGCGGTCCGAATAGGCGTCGATACCGCGGTCGTCGCCCGCGTAGTGGTCGATCAGCGCGGCCGAGAGGTAGTGCACGTCGCCGATAGCGAGGTTCAGCCCCTTGGCCCCGGTCGGCGGCACGATGTGCGCCGCGTCACCCACGAGGAACAGGCGGTCCCACCGCATCGGCTCGGCCACGAAGGAGCGCAGTGGGGCGATCGACTTCTCGACCGACGGTCCGGTGACCAGTGCCTCGGCCGCCTCGTGCGGGATGCGCCGGCGCAGCTCGTCCCAGAAGGCATCGTCGGGCCAGGCCTCGATCGCGTCGTCGAGCGGGCACTGGACGTAATAGCGGCTGAGGTTCTCGTTGCGCATCGAGCAGAGCGCGAAGCCCCGCCCGTGGTTGGCGTAGATCAGTTCGCCCGACACCGGCGGCGTCTCGCTGAGGATGCCGAGCCAGCCGAACGGATAGTCCCGCTCGTAGGTCGAGAGCACCTCACGCGGAATGGCGCCGCGGCTCGGACCGTGGAAGCCGTCGCAGCCGACGATCCACTCGCATGCGACCTCGCGCGCCGCGCCGTCCTTGCGATAGGCGACGCGGCGGCCGGGGACGTCGGGGGCGACGTCGAGCGCCTCGTGGACGACGACGCCGCCCATGGCGTCGCGCGCGTCGTAGAGGTCGTGCGTCACCTCGGTCTGGCCGTAGACCATGACCCGCCGCCCGGTCAGCCCCTCGAAGTCGACGCGGAACCCGCGGTTCTGCGCGGCGAGGTAGACGCCGGCATGGGGAAAGCCCTCGCGGTCCATGCGCTCGCCGAGCCCGGCGGCGCGCAGAAGCTCGACCGAGCCCCATTCGAGGACCCCGGCACGGATGCGCGCCAGAACGTGCGCGCGGGTGTGCCGCTCGAGCACGACGGTGTCGATCCCGGCCCGGTGCAGCAGGTGCGACAGGAGCAGGCCCGACGGCCCCCCGCCGATGATGCAGACCTGCGTGCGCATGCGGCCGACCCTCCCCTAGCGCGAGACTGCCGGCGGCGACGTCGGAGTCAACCTTGGCGGACGGCGAGCAGGACGGTGCCGGAGAGGACGAGGAGCGCGCCGAGGGCGTCGCGCGCGCCGAAGGCCTGCCCGAAGCAGGCCGCGGCGCCGAGGACGAGAAGCGTCTCGCCGCCGAGGATCGCCAGATAGACGATGCCGATGGGCAGGTGCCGGAACGCCGCGATCTCGGCGACGACGGCGAGCGTCAGGGCCATGCCGACCATTGCCAGCATCGCCGGGCCGGGCCCGTGCCCGAAGCGCGCCATCGCGACGGTTGCTCCGGCGTATCCCGCGGCGGCAGCGAGCACGAGCAGGAATCCGATCAGCGGCGGCGTCATGCGGTCTCCCCCTCTCTCCGGGCGATGTTGGCCGGGGGAGGAGCGAGTCCGCCAGACAGGTTTACCTTACCCTGCGTCAGACTCGTCGAGGGCGCGCCCGAGCACGGGCGGATCGACGTTGCCGCCCGTCGCCACGACGACGACCGCGTCGCCCTCGATCTCGTCGCGACGGAAGAGGGCGGCGGCGAGCGCGACGGCGCCTCCCGGCTCGAGCACGATCTTGAGCCGGAGGAGAGCGTGCGCCATCGCCCGCAGCGCCTCGCCGTCGTGGACGGCGAGCCCCGGCCCGGCGAGGCGCTGCAAAATCGGGAACGTGAGGTCTCCGGGGGCGGGCGTCAGGATCGCGTCGCAGATCGACCCCGAGGCCCGGTCGTTGCCGACGATCCGCCCCGCCGCCAGCGAGCGGCGCACGTCGTCGAACCCCTCGGGCTCGACCGGGCGTACGCGGAGGCCGTGCGCGCGCTCCGCCAGCGCCAGCGCGATCCCGGCCGAGAGTCCGCCGCCGCCGCAGCAGACCAGCACGTCGGCGTCGCTGACGCCGCGCGCCTGCGCCTGCAACGCGATCTCGAGGCCGCAGGTGCCCTGTCCCGCGATCACCGCGGGCTCGTCGTAGGGACGGATCAGGGTCAGCTCGCGGTCCGCGGCAAGGGCGGCGCCGATCTCCTCCCGGCTCTCGCGGTTCCGGTCGTAAGTGACGACCTCGGCGCCCAGCGCCGCCGTGTTCTCGAGCTTGAGCCGCGGCGCGTCCGCCGGCATGACGATGACCGCGGGCACCCCGTGAAGCTGCGCGGCGAGCGCCACGCCCTGTGCGTGGTTGCCCGAGGAGTAGGCGATGACGCCCCGTGCGCGCACGTCCTGGGGCAGGCTCGCCACCGCGTTCAGCCCGCCGCGGAACTTGAAGCTGCCCGTCCGCTGCAAGCACTCCGCCTTGACCAGAACGCGGCGACCGGCAAGCGCGTCGATCTCGGGCGCCGACAGCATCGGCGTCCGCCGCGCGTGCCCGGCAAGCCGTTCCACCGCGGCGGCGATGTCGGCGAACCGCACCGCCGGCACGGACGCCGCGGCGACGTCACCCGGCACGGGCGCGTACCTGTCCCAGCCAGGTTT
This sequence comes from uncultured Rhodobacterales bacterium, assembly GCA_964392825.1. Classification (GTDB taxonomy): domain Bacteria; phylum Pseudomonadota; class Alphaproteobacteria; order Rhodobacterales; family Rhodobacteraceae; genus Roseitranquillus. The sequence goes on along the minus strand of CAYMRW010000097.1, from coordinate 3,485 downwards.
CGAGCGCCGCGAGCGCCTCGGGCTCGTCGAGGAACGGCACGTGGCCGCGTCCGGGCACGTCGGCGAAGACCATGTCGGGCCGCCGCCGCCGCATCTCGGCCGCCGTCTCGGCCGTGACAATGTCGCTGTTGGCGCCGCGGATGAGCGCCATCGGCATCTCGCCGATGGCGTCGAAGACGGGCCAGAGGTCGGGCGCGACGTCGCCCGCATCCGCGAGTACGGCCTCGCGCAGCCGCGGGTCGTAGGTGATCTCGAGGCCATCCGGCGTCTCCCGGTAGTGCGTCCGCACCTCGGCCTCCCACCGCTCCGTCGGGACACCCTCGAACCCCTTGAGGAGCTTGGCCCGCATCGCCACCGCCTCGGCGTGCGTCTTCTCGGTCGGGTTCCGGCCAACATAGCCGCGGATCACTTCGAGCCCCTCCGCCGCGATCACCGGCCCGATATCGTTGAGGGCGAGGCCGAGCACCCGCCCCGGGACGTGCGCTGCAAGCCCCATGCCGAGGATGCCGCCCCGCGACGTGCCGAGGATCGCCGCCGCCCCGAGCCCCAGATGATCGAGAAGGGCGAGCGCGTCCTGCGCCTCAACCGGCACCCGGTAGGTCGCGGGATCGGCCCAGTCCGACCGTCCGCGGCCGCGGTAGTCGAGCCGGATCAGCCGCACGCCGGCAAGGTGCGGCGCGACGTAGTCGAAGTCGGTGCCGTTCCGCGTCAGCCCGGCGAGCGCCAGCATCGGCAGTCCCTCGCCGGCGTCCTCGTAGTGCAGTCCGGTGCCGTCCGGCGCGGTGAAACGTGGCATCAGGAGCTCCCCGCAAGACGTTGTAATCCCGACAGATCGGTCATGACATGGTCGGGCTGCCCCGGCAGCCGATCGACGGGTTCGCCGCGGCGGTTCACCCACGCGGTGCGGAACCCGAAGGCCGCCGCCCCGGCGACATCCCAGCCGTTCGACGAGACGAAGAGCACGTCGGCGGGCGCCGTGCCGAACCGCGCGCCGACCATCGCGTAGACCCGCGCATCGGGCTTGAAGACTCCGACGGCCTCGACCGAGAGCACGTCGTCGAGAAGATCGCCGATGCCCGCGGACGCGACCGCGGCGGCGAGCATCCGCGGCGACCCGTTCGAAAGGATCGCCGTCCGCGCCCCCGTCTGACGCAGCGCCGTGAGCGTCGCCGGCACCTCGGGGAACGCCTCGAGCTCCTCGTAGAGCGCGAGCAGCCGCGATCGGAGCTCCGGATCGGCGAACCCCGCGGCGTCGAGCGCCCAGTCGAGCGCATCGGCGGTCACGTCCCAGAAGTCGGCGTAGTCGCCGGTGATCTGCCGCAGCCACGAGTACGAGAGCTGCTTCTGCCGCCAGTGTTCGGCCACCTCGGCCCAACGGTCGGCGAACGCGCTCCCCGCCCGCTCCCGGGCGACGGCCCGCGCGGCGGCCGCCACGTCGAAGAGCGTGCCGTAGGCATCGAAGATACAGGTCAGCCGCGTCATCCGCCCCCCGTCGGCGCCACCCTCGCACGGCGACGGGGCCGGGTGAAGCGATCCGTGCTAGGCTGACTCCCGTCTGCAGCAAGGGGGACCTTCATGAGCGAACAACACGGCACCGTTCTCTGGAACGAGCTTGCCACGCGCGACGTCGCGGCGGCGAAGGCATACTACGCGGACGTCTGCGGCTGGAGCTACGAGGAGGTGCCGATGGACGACGGCACCTACGTCGTCGCGAAACTGGGCGAGCGGATGATCGCGGGCATCTTCGACATGGGCGTCTCGGACGAGATGCGGGACCTGCCGCCGCACTGGATGACGTACCTCGCCGTCGACGACGTCGACGCGGCGGCGGAACAGACACGGACCTCGGGTGGCGAGGTCCTGCGCGCGCCTTGGGACGTGCCGCGTGTGGGACGGATCGCCATGGTCCGCGACCCGTCGGGCGGCGTCGTCGCCCTGATGACCCCGAGCGACTGAGTCAGAGTGGCTGACCCCGAACCGGGGTCTCAGGCGCCGCGCGCTGCCTCGGCTACGATCTCCTCGGCCACCAGCCGATGGAGTTCGCCCGCGTAGCCGCGCGACCGGGCCGGAAGGTCGGGGTCGGAGGTGACGGCGACGGTCAGCGCCAGATCGGGCACGACCCAGATCATCTGCCCGCCATAGCCGCGGGCGTAGGCCACGTCATGCCGGCCCATGCGGCGCAGGAACCAGCCGTAGCCGTAGGCGTCCCCCGAGAAGCGGGAGGCGGTGCGCGGCGTCCAGGCGGCATCGACCCAGGCGCGCGGCACGACGCCCGCGTCGGTGCGCCACGCCTCGCCGAAACGGATCATGGCGAGCGGCGAGAGGGCCATGTTGTTGCCGCCCATGTAGCGCCCCTGCGGGTCGCGGGTCCAAGGTGGGATGGCGATGCCGAGGGGCCCGCCGAGCCGCTGCCGCGCCTGCTCGAGGAGGGAGAGCCCGGTGACCTCGCTCAGCACGGCGCCGAGGACGTGCGTGTTGCCGGTCGAGTAGAGCATCGGCCCGCCGGGTTCCGCCACGAGCGGGCGGGACAGGGCGTGCGCGACCCAGTCACGGCTCTCGACCCAGGACCCGTAGTTGCCGCCGGAGGTGCGCTCGAGCCCCGACCGCATGGACAGAAGGTGCCCCAGGGTGATGCGGGCGACAGCCGGATCGGCAGCGGCGGGGATCAGGCGCGGCGCGACCTCGGCAAGCGTCGCGTCGGGCCCCGGCAGTTCGCCACGCTCGACGGCGATGCCGACGAGCGCCGAGACGACGGACTTCGACACCGATTTGACGTTGACCGGCACGTCGGGCGCCGGTCCGCGGAGCGCCTCGGCCCGCACCACGGCGCCGTCCTCGGCGACTACGAGGCTGCGCAGCTGACCGAGCCCGGAGGCCCGATCGTAGGCCGCGCCGTACCGCGACTGTGCCGGCGAGGGTCCGGCGAGCGGCATGAGAACGAGGGCGGAGACGACGGTACGGCGATGCATGGTCGAGAACCTAGGCGGCCGGACGGCGCAGGGGACGAACATTCCCGTGAGGGCCATGTGGGTGCCTCCGGCGGCCCGGGCTTGGGATGGGCCCTGCCCGTCGGCATAAGCCTCGCGTCGAGCCGGGCCGCCCCCCGTGATCTGCCGGCCTGGTCTCGGCTCGATGCTGCGCGGAACTACGCCCGCCGCGTGGCCGGGCCGTTCGGGGCGGTCGGCTCCCTGCCGTTCGCGGCCTCAGGCGGAGAGGTTCCGGATCTGCGGCATGCCGAGGATGTGGAAGCCGCCGTCGACGTGCACGATCTCGCCCGTGGTGCAGGCGCCGTAGTCCGAGGTCAGCCAGACCGCCGTGCCGCCCACGGCCTCGAGGGTCGCGTTGGACCCGAGCGGCGCGTTCTCGCCCGTGTGCCGGTAGGTCCGCCGGGCGCCGCCGATCGCGGCCCCGGCCAGCGTCTTCATCGGCCCGGGCGAGAGGGCGTTCACCCGGATCCCCTCGGGGCCGAGATCGTTGGCGAGATA
>CAYMRW010000096.1:0-7993 GCA_964392825.1 uncultured Rhodobacterales bacterium | reverse complement strand
CGGGGCGCGGCCGGTGCCGCCGGCGGCGTCGCCAAGCTGGCCGAGAAAGGCGGAAGTGGCGCGGCCTCCGGCGGATCGGAGGAGACTGCCGATCGCAACGCGACCTGCGGCAGGGCCGGCCTCCGCGGCAACGCGGCCGCGAGAACCTCTACGTTCGGCACCGCCACCGCCGGCCGCGACACCGCCATTTCGGTTCCCACGGGCGACTGCGGCGGCTCGAGGCCCGCGGGCGCTGCCAGCACCGACGGCGGCGCGACACCCGCATCCTCGGTCGCCGGCGCCGACGTTCGCGGTCCCAATGGCGCAACAGGCGCGGCTGCGCGCGGCGCAAGCGATCCCGGCAGCGAGGCAGGTCGGTAGGCCGTATCGCGCCCGTCCGTATCGGCCGAGGTCGCACCATCCGGCGCAACGGCTGGCCCGGAGGCTTCTGCAACGCCAGATGCCTGACCGACGTCCGGACCGGTATCCGGTGCCGTCGCATCACCCGCGATTTCCACCGGCGGCGCCTCGGAAACCGGCAGGATCGCGTAGGTGGCACCGACGCCCAGCGCCACGCCGGCGAGCAGCGTCGCCCCGACGATCGGCCAGCGGGCGCGGGATGCTGGCGCGGGCGCCCCGGTGTCGCTCCGTACGTCATCGCGCGCAGGGCGGCTGCGTGCGGCGCGCCGCGGCCCCACCGCCGCGGACGCGGGTCGCGGCATGTCCTGCTCCGGAGCGGGGGCGTCTTCCGCGCCCCGCGCCTGAATGTCGAGCGGCTGGAAGATGTCCGCGATCGCGAATGCCGGCCAGTCGCGCCCGTCGCCATCCCGCCAGTCGGGGTAGGGACCCCGGACCTCGGAATGTCGGTCCGGCCCGGTGTCCGGTCGGGGGCGGATCGAGACCGGATGCAGCGGCGCCGTACTCTCGGCCGGCACGTCGCTGGTGGCCGGCGGCCGGCGCGCCGCCCCCGACCGGACCGTCCGCGAATCGGTCTTTCCCCGCGCCGCCAGTACCTGCGCCCGCTGAGCCCGGGCCACGCGCAGCCGCGACTCGAGCGCGGCAGGGTCCATCAGGGCCTGTATTCCTGCGTCCTTGATCTCGCCACGATCGGCCGGTAGCGACTTTCTCGCCTCCTCGCCGCGCTTCATCACCACTTCTCCTCGCCGTACGGCGCACCCACTCGTAGACGTCTAACCATAATTGCCCGAGGTCGCGAAGACGAGCCCTCCCGGGTCGGTGGCGTGCGAGAACGAGCGCCGTCGGGAGACGCCGGCCCCGCTTCAGCCCATGCGGTAGTTGGGGCTCTCCCGCGTGATGGTGACGTCATGGACGTGGCTTTCGCTCAGTCCGGCCCCGGTGATGCGCACGAAGCGGCATCCGCGCCGCATCTCGTCGATGGTGGCGCAGCCGGTATAGCCCATCGCCGCGCGGAGGCCCCCGGTCAGCTGATGCAGGACCGCCGCGGCCGAGCCCTTGTAGGGCACCCGACCCTCTATCCCCTCGGGCACGAGCTTGTCGCCGGCCGCGTCCATCTGGAAGTACCGGTCGGCCGAACCCCGCGCCATGGCCCCGAGGGAGCCCATGCCGCGGTACGACTTGAACGACCGGCCCTGGTAGAGGATCACCTCGCCCGGGCTCTCGTCCGTGCCGGCGATCATCGAGCCCACCATCGCGCACGAGGCGCCCGCGGCGATCGCCTTGGCGAAGTCGCCTGAATACTTGATGCCCCCGTCGGCGATGACGGGGACGTCGCCCGCGGCGGCGGCGCAGTCGATGATGGCGCTGAGCTGCGGCATGCCGACCCCGGCCACGACCCGCGTGGTGCAGATCGAGCCCGGGCCGATCCCGACCTTCACGGCGTCGGCGCCGGCGTCGACGAGGGCGCGCACGGCCTCTCCGGTCGCCACGTTGCCGGCGACGATCTGCACCTCGTTCGACAGCCGCTTGGCGCGTTCGACCGCCCGGGCGACGCCCGCGCTGTGGCCGTGCGCGGTGTCGATGACGAGCACATCGACGCCGGCGTCGACCAACGCCTCGGACCGCTCGAAGCCCTTGTCGCCGACGGTGGTCGCCGCCGCCACGCGCAGGCGCCCGAGCCCGTCCTTGCACGCCTGCGGATGCAGGACCGCCTGCTCGCTGTCCTTCAGCGTCAGAAGCCCCGTGAGCTTGCCCGCCCCGTCGGTGACGAGCAGCTTCTCGATGCGCCGCGCCTTCATCAGGCTGCGTGCCTCGTCGAGGTCGGCCGGCTCGGTCAGCATCGCCAGATCCTCGGATGTCATCATCACGCGGACGGGGGTCGCGTCGTCCTCGGCAAAGCGCATGTCGCGGTTGGTGACGATGCCGACGACCCGGCCGGCGTCGTCGACGACCGGAAACCCCGTGACGCTGTAGCGCGTGCAGAGCGCGCGGGCGTCGGCCAGCGTCTCGTCGGGGCGGAGCGTGATCGGGTTGTAGACGATGCCGCTTTCGAACCGCTTCACGCGGCGGACCTCGGCCGCCTGCGCCGCCACGTCGAGGTTGCGGTGGATGACGCCCATGCCGCCCGCCTGCGCCATGGCGATGGCCATCCGCGCCTCCGTGACGGTGTCCATCGCCGCCGAAACGAGCGGGATGTTGAGCGCGACGCTGCGGGTGAAGCGCGTGCGCGTGTCGGCGCCGGCGGGGAGCACCGACGACGCGGCCGGGACCAGGAGGACGTCGTCGAAGGTCAGCGCTTCGCGGATTTCCATGGCGCCCTATCGCATGGCGGGGACCCGGCGGAAAGGGCCCGGCACGGCGCCCATTCCCGGATTTTCGCTGGCGAGGCGGTCCCCGCGCCGCTACCGTCGCCGGTGGCGCCGCGCCCCGACGCGCGGCCAAGAGCATAGGGAGGAAGCGATCATGACGCTCATTCGGAGCGCCCTCATCGGCACGCTCGGCGTCGCCGTCGCGGGCGAGGTCGCCGCGGTCGAGTGGAACGTCTCGCTCTGGGGCCAGCGACGCGCGTTCACCGAGCACGTGCACAAGATAGCCGAGCTCGTAGAGGAGAAGACGGACGGCGAGTTCACCATGAACATCAGCTACGGCGGCCTCTCGAACCCGCGCGAGAACCTCGACGGCATCTCGATCGGGGCGTTCGAGATGGCGCAGTTCTGCGCCGGCTACCACGTCGACAAGAACCCCACGATCACGGTGCTGGAGCTGCCGTTCCTTGGCGTGACCGACCTCGAGGAGGAGGTGGCGGTCAGCCATGCGGTCTACGAGCACCCGGCGGTGCAGGAAGATCTGGGGCGCTGGAACGCGCGCCTGCTGATGACATCGCCGATGCCGCAGTACAACCTCGTCGGCACCGGCGAGCCGCGCGACCAGCTCGAGGAGTTCTCGGGCATGCGCGTGCGCGCGACAGGCGGCCTCGGCCAGGCGTTCGAGGCCGCGGGCGCGGTACCGACCTCGATGGCCGCGCCCGAGGTCTACACCTCGCTCGAGTCGGGCGTCATCGACACCGCCGCGTTCGCGCAGCACGCGCACCTGTCCTTCGGCACCATCGACCTCGCCGAGTGGTGGACCGAGAACCTGAACCCAGGCACCGTGAACTGCCCGGTCGTCGTCAACGTGGATGCCTACGAGGCGCTGTCGCCCGAGCACCAGGAGGTGCTCGACAGCTCGGTCGACGAGGCCATCGAGCATTACCTGCAGAACTACGACCAGCTTCTCGCCGAGTGGGACAGCATCCTGCAGGAGAAGGGCGTCGAGCGGGTCTCGATCTCCGAGGAGGAGCTCGCGCGGTTCCGCGAGGTGGCCGAGCCGATCCGCGAGAGCTGGATCGCCGACATGGATCAGCAGGGGCTACCCGGGCAGGAACTCTACGACCTCGTGCAGCGGACGTTGGAGGAACAGCGGAGCGCCGAGTGAGAGCCCGCGCGTCGAGCGCCCGGGTCCGGCGCACGGACCGGGGACCGGCGTGAGCACCTCGTCGGTCCGGGCCGACGGCAGCGCCTTGTCGCGTATGGACCGGGCGTGGTTCCGCCTCGAATCCGCGCTGAACCTCGTCGCGGGCATCACGATCTTCTCGCTCGTGGCGCTCGCGGTGCTGCACGTGGTCGGCCGCAAGCTCCTGAACATGCCGGTCCCGGGCTACGTGGACTGGACCGAGCAGTTCATGGCGCTCTTCGCCTTTCTCGGGCTGAGCTACTGCCAGCGCGAGGGCGGCCACATCCGCATGGACATCGTCGTCTCGCGCCTGCACGGGCGGCGGCTCTGGGTGGCGGAATGGCTGTCGGTGCTCTTCATGCTGCTGCTGACGACCGCGCTCGTCTACGGCACCTTCTTCCACTTCGACCGCAGCTTCGCGTGGGACCGGCCGCTCTGGTCCCGCGACAGCTCCATCGACATCTCGCTGCCGCTCTGGCCGGCGAAGCTCATCGTCACGCTGTCGCTCGTCGTGCTCTGGCTGCGCCTCGCCCTGCAACTCTGGGGCTTCTCCCGCGCCGTGCGCATGGGCACTCGCGCCCCGGTCGCCGTCCCCCTGATCGAGGATCCGTCCCAAATCGCCCAACGCGAGGCCGAGAGCGTGCATGGCTGACACACCCGATTTCACGCCGCCCGACTGGGCGTTCACCATCCCGCGCCGGCCCGCCGGCGTCATCGTCCTGCGCGGCCGGCCATCGCCGAAGCCGTCGGAACCCGGTGGATAGCCTGATCGACACGCGCACCCTCCTCGAGGGGGTGGACCCGTTCAACATGGCGCTCTGGATCTCGGGCTTCCTGATCGTGCTCGTGCTGATCGGGGTGAGGGTCGCCTTCGCGACGGCGTTCGCGGGGATCCTCGGCCTGTCGCTCTACTTCATGCAGCGGCAGGGGTTCGACCAGGGCCTCGTCACGGCGCTGAAGCTCGCGGGGCAGGTTCCGCACTCGAAGTCCACGACCTATGCGCTGTCGCTGATCCCGACCTTCATCCTGATCGGCTATCTCGCCTACTACGCCGGGTTGACGGGGTATCTCTTCGAGGCGGCGAAACGCTGGGTCGGCTGGCTGCCGGGCGGCCTCGGCGTCGCCACCGTTTTCGCCACGGCGGGCTTCGCCGCGGTCTCGGGCGCGTCCGTCGCGACCTCGGCCGTGTTCGCGCGGATCGCCATCCCCGAGATGCTGCGGATCGGCTACGACCGACGCTTCGCGGCGGGCGTCGTGGCGGCGGGCGGCACGCTCGCCTCGCTGATCCCGCCGTCCGCGATCCTCGTCATCTACGCCATCATCGTCGAGCAGTCGGTCGGCAAGCTCCTCCTCGCCGGGTTCCTCCCGGGCGCGGTCTCGGCGCTGATCTACGCCCTCCTGGTGATCGGGATGGCGCGCGCGCGCCCGACGCTCGGGCCCTCCGTCGGCGGCTACAGCTGGGGCCAGCGCTTCCGCGCCCTGCCCGGCGCCGCACCGATCCTCGCCGTCGTCTTCATCATCATCTACTCGATCTATTTCGGCTGGGCGACGCCGACCGAGGCCGGCGCCCTCGGCGCTTTCGTCGTCCTCGTCATGGCCTTCTGGCAGGGCATGCGCTGGCGGGAGCTCCGCGGCGCGCTGATGGAGGCGGCCAAGCTCAGCGTGATGATCTTCACGCTCATCTGGGGCGTGCTGATCTTCGTGCGGTTCCTGGGCTTCGCGCAGCTGCCCACGGCCTTCGCCGACTGGATCTCGGGGCTGGACCAGTCGCCCTACCTGAGCCTCCTGATGATCCTCGGCGTCTACGTTGTCCTCGGCATGTTCATGGACGCGATCGGGATGCTGATCCTGACGCTGCCGGTGACGTTCCCTGCGGTGATCGCGCTCAACGGCGCGCCGCCGGGCGGGGTCGGTGCCTTCGGACTGACGGGCGAGGAGGCGGCGATCTGGTTCGGCATCATCGTCGTGAAGATGGCCGAGCTCTGCCTCATCACGCCGCCGATCGGGCTCAACTGCTTCGTCGTCGCGGGCGTGACCCAGGACGGGCCGACGCCGATCAGCGTGCAGGATGTGTTCCGCGGGGCGACGCCGTTCTTCGCCGCCGACGTCGCGACGATTGCGGTGCTGATCGCCTTCCCGGGGATCGTCCTCTGGCTGCCGAACCTCCTCTGAGCCCGCTCAGCCCCACGGCCCCGATTGCGGGCGCGCTGCGGCCGGCGCCCGCGATTCCGGGGTCCGCATGGCCCGCAGCGCCGCGACCCGCTCCGCCGTCGGCGGGTGCGTGGCGAAGAGACGGTCGTGCGCATGCAGATGCAGCGGATTGACGATGAACATGTGCGCCGTAGCCGGATTGCGTTCGGCGCGGACGTTGTCGATCCGCCGCGACCCGGCCTCCAGCCGCTGCAGCGCCGAGGCGAGCCAGTCCGGCCGCCCGCAGATCTCGGCGCCCAAGCGGTCGGCCTCGAACTCACGCGTGCGGCTGATCGCGGCCTGCACGAGACCCGCGGCCAACGGCGCGAAGATCATCACCGCGAGCGTCCCGATGAGCCCCATCTGCCGGTCGCGCCCGCCGAAGAAGAGCGCGAAGTTCGCAAGGAGCGAGATCGCCGCCGCGAACGTCGCCGTCACCGTCATCAGGAGCGTGTCGCGGTTGCGGATATGCGCGAGCTCGTGCGCAACCACGCCCGCGACCTCCTCCGCCGACATGTTCCGCAGAAGGCCCGCCGTCACCGCCACCGCGGCGTTGTCGGGGTTGCGCCCGGTGGCGAAGGCATTGGGCTGCTCGGTTTCGATGACGTAGAGGTCGGGCATCGGCAGGCCGGCGTTCCGCGCCAGTCGCTCGGTCATGCGCCACAGGTCGGGGGCGGTGCCCTCGTCGACGCGCCGGGCGCCCTGCATGCGAAGGACCATGTCGCCCGAGTTCCACCAGGAGAAGACGTTCATGCCGGCGGCCGCCACGAGCGCGATCAGAAGGCCCTGCTCGCCGCCGAGAAGCAGACCGACCGCACCGAAAAGCGCGGTCATCACCGCCAGCAGAATGCCGGTCCGCACGACCGCCATCGCCCGATCCTCCACCGCGTCCCCGGACGCGAGATACCTAGGCGCGCCGGACCGGAACGGGAAGGGGCGGCCAGATGGCCGCCCCTCGATCCGTCCCGCCGTGCGGATCAGCTTTCGTCGAGCGACAGCGCGACGAAGCGTGGGTCGTCCTGCCGGCGCACGAGCAGGAGGATCGACTTCCTGCCCGCCTCGCGCGCCTCCTCGATCCGGTCCTGCAGCTCGCCAGCGTTCGAGATCGCTTCCTGCCCCGCCTCGGTGATGACGTCGCCGGCGCGAAGCCCCTTGTCGAAGGCTTGCGAGCCGTCGGCCACGTCGGTCACGACCAGCCCCTCGACGTCGTCGGGCAGCGCCAGCTGCTCGCGCAGGTCGTCCGTCATCGCCGAGACGCTGAGCCCGAAATCGCCGAACTCGATCGGCTCGTCCGTCTCTGCCGCCGCCGGCATGGCGCCCTCGGCCTCCTCGCGGCGCCCGAGCGTCACGGCCAGATCAACCGTCTCACCGTCACGGAAGACCTCGACGTCGACCGTCGCGCCGACCTCGGCGTCGCCCACGCGGCGGACGAGCTCACGCGTGTCGGACACGTCCTCGCCGTCGAACGTCAGGATGACGTCGCCCGACTCCATGCCCGCCTCCTCGGCCGGTCCCTCTGGGACATCGGTAACAAGCGCGCCCTCGGCCTGCTCGAGACCGATCGCCTCGGCCACGTCCTCGGTCACGTCCTGGATGCGGACGCCCAGCCAGCCGCGCCGGGTCTCGCCGAACCGCTGGAGCTGGTCGATGACGTTCGTCGCGACCCGGCTCGACATGGCGAAGCCGATGCCGATCGAGCCGCCCGTCGGTGAAAGGATCGCGGTGTTCACGCCGATGACCTCGCCGTCCATGTTGAAGAGCGGGCCGCCCGAATTGCCGCGATTGATGGCGGCGTCGGTCTGGATGTAGTCGTCGTAGCTGCCCGAGAGGGCGCGGCCGCGGGCCGAGACGATCCCGGCCGAGACCGAGAAGCCCTGGCCCAGCGGGTTGCCCATGGCCATGACCCAGTCGCCGG